>CBDUNP010000012.1:0-19823 GCA_965368605.1 uncultured bacterium
ACCGCCCTCGCCCGGAGATCGGCATTGTAACGCCGGGCGGTGGTGGATAGCAAGGGTTTTTCATAGGAAAAAGGGTTGTTTAGTTGGCATGGGTGTTAACCGCGAAGAGCGTGAAGAAGAAGTAAACCACAGAGGACACAGAGATCACAGAGAGAATCACAAGGCGGGGAGTGTGGACAGGATGACAGGATTCACGGGATCGGATGCGCGATCGGATCGCGCGATTCATCTTGTCCATCCCGTCATCCTGTCTACATTCTTCTCTTCTCTGTGTTCTCTGTGCCCTCTGTGGTTAATCCTGCATTCCTGTCTTCCTTGGCGATCTTCGCGTCTTGGCGGTTGATCTCTTGATTCAAAACCCACGAGGTTCCGGCGAATGGCGGCAGGCGTGGCGCGTCGGGACCAGGTCGAGGCCGAGTCCTGTGGTTCCGCTGTTTGGCCGGGGCGTCCGCTACCAAGTCCCCCCACCGCCCCCGGAAACTTGGATGAAGTTTCATCTGCTGCTTCCGTGAGCCGGTCACCCGTTCTGCCCCACCCGCGCGAGCGGGGAGGCTTTGGGGATGGAGGGGCAGCCCGCGAGTCCTGGTCCTTTTAATCTTTGGATACTCAGGGTAGCTGCCGACGCCGTCGTGAGATTGTCAGCACCCCCGGAAGTTACCCGCCGCCCCGGAAGCTGGCGAACGTTTCATGCGTTGCCGGTTCCGGGGGCGGGAAAAGTTGGGGGTCTACTATTGGCTGACGCGACGGGGTTGTGCGCATGGATGGGGTTGGGCGCGACGGGGCAGACGTTGCAAATCGTGTGGTAGTTGGGGGAAACGGGTTTTAAGCTGGCGATGAGAAAGTTGTTGCAGGATGGGGGTTGTTGTGCGCACGGGGGCGGCCCACGTTCGGGGAACGTGGGCTTCGGGTGACGGGGTTGTCGTTCAGGAGTGCCTGGACCAGCGGGTCGAGTTTGTCATTGGGGTCTATTTTTACAGCGGCGAAGACGGCGGGGGCACGTTTCTGGAGGGTCGCGTCGTTTTCGGAGAACTCCAGCGCAAGCATGCCGTGCGTCGTCGCCATCTTCAACAGCGTGCCGGGCTCGGTCTGGTCGCGACGGTAGAGTCGGCGCATCTGCGGGAGGATGCCCATCGGCTGGGGTTCGTCGGGGGGCTGGCAGAGGATCGAGTCGGTGCCGAGACAGACGTTGACGCCGGCGTCGAGCATGTCGCGGTAGCGGTGGTCCTTGTGGCCGAAGTACTCGCTGGCGATCGGGCAGTAGGCGACGGAGGTGCCGGTCTTCTGGAGGATGTCGATGTGCTCATCGTCGAGGTAGTTGCAGTGCGCGACGACCCAGCGTGCGTGCTTGAGGACGGGCTCGAGCCAATGGACGGGGTGCGTGTTGGCGGGGGCGATTGAGTCGTCCCATTTGCCGATGCTTTTGAGGAGCTCAGCAAACGGGCCGTCAGCGCTGTGGATGAACTGCAGCTCCTCGGGGGACTCGGCCAGGTGGGTCGCCAGGCGGTAGATGCGTTGGTGGCTGAGGCGGTTGGCGGCTTTGTAGACGTCGAGGCCGGTGGAGTATGGGGCGTGCGGCGAGAGGCCAAGGACGGCGCCGCGGTCGTGGTGGTCGATGCGTGTCTCGAAGGGGAGGTCTTCGAGGGCGCGTTGGACACGGGCGATGGTGGAGGCCTGGTTCTCGCCCAGGCCGAAGCATTCCAGGTAGCTGACGCCGGGGATGACCGCGTCGTCGGGGGCCTGTCGTCGGCCCATGATGGCGGCGGTGGAGCCGGCGATGTCGCCGACATGCCCGACGCCGGCGGCGCGTGAGAGCTTCATGCCCAGGCGGACGGCCTCAATGATGGCCTTGGGCTCGCTGGGGCGTTTCTTTCGGACGCTGTCGTTGAGCCAGGCGGTGAAGTCGCCGGCGAAGGGGACCGGGCCGATGGGGGTGAGGTCCAGGTGGGCGTGTGCGTTGACCAGGGCGGGGAGGATCAGGTCGTTTGGGCGGTCGATGAAGTGGGCGTTTTTGGTCAGGCGTTTGGGTAACGAGTCGGTCGGGCCGGAGGCGACGATCCGGCCGTGCTTCACAGCGACGGCGCCGGGGCGGGCGTGGGTGCCCTGGGCGTCACGGACGGCGGCGGCCCGGTAGATTGTGATCGGGTCTTGTTTCATGTCTGACATCCACTTATACCGACATAAGACTAATCCAACTGGTCGGCAGTGGGAAATATCCCGGGGGTTTGTAACCCCGCCTGAGGCAAGGAAATCTGAGGGGCATCCGGGGGAATCCGGGGGGAATCCGGGTAAGCCCGGGGGGCCAGGGGGTATTTCCCAGAGATTTGCCGACCCGTTACAATCCCGTTTTCCCGATGAAACTTAACTCTCCGAAGGAGTGGCTCCCGATGAAACGACGACAGGCAACATGGATGATACTCGTAGCGGCGGCTCTGGTCGCGACCGGCTGCGTGGCGCAAGGCGAGGCGGACGACCTGAAGACACTGTACCGCAACAGCCAGAGCCAGGTGCTGGACCTGCAGGAGCAGTTGGCGGAGGCGAACGCCCGGATCGACGCGCTGATGGGTGGGGTCGACAGCGAGGCGACGGCTCTGGCCGACGCGATCGCGGAGCGAGACCGCCTGCGTGCGGCGTTGGATGATGCTGAGAAGCGGCTGCGGAACGCTGGGGGCGTGGTGCTTCCGCCTGAGCTGGACGACGCATTGAGCCAATTGGCCGCTGCGAATCCGCAGCTGATGAGTTACGACGCGGAGCGTGGGATGATCAAGCTCCGCAGCGACCTGACGTTTGCGTTGGGCTCGGCGGACGTGAGCGCGGGTGCGGCGAAGTCGCTGGGCAGCCTGGCGGGGATCTTCAACTCGGCCGCGGCGAAGTCTTACGAGGTCCGTGTGGTTGGGCACACGGACAACGTGCCGATCAAGAACGTGGGCACCCGGGCCAAACACCCGACGAACTGGCACCTGTCGGTGCACCGTGCGATTTCTGTGATGCAGGCGCTGAACAAGGCCGGCGTGGCATCGAACCGTCTGGGCGTCGGCGGGTACAGCGAGTACCGCCCGGTGGCCCCGAACGCGGCGGGCGGCTCGGAAGCCAACCGGCGTGTTGAGATCTATCTGGTAGCGATGTCGTCGGCCTCGGCCCCGGCTGAGTCTGCCGCGACCGCGACGCCTGCCGCGGCACCGTCGGCGGCACCCGCCGCTGAGCCCGAGGCGGACATCACCCAGCCGCCAGCGGTTTATAAGTAAGCCGTGAGGCTGTAGAGGCCTGACTATCTAACCTATTTAAGCCCGCCTTCATCGGCGGGTTTTTTTATGGGTGGGCGGGGGTTGAAGGCCGGGGGTTGGTAGGCCGGGGGTTGGTTTATGAATCTTGTGTGGTAGCGGTGGCATGCGCCGCGTGGTCGCGGCGGCTAAACGGCAAGCCCGCGTGCGACATGCAAGGCTGGATTGCTATCAACGGTAGACCGATCGGGTTGAGGACGATACAGACCGGATCACATTTCGCTCCCCCCCCGATTACCCTGCTGCCCCACCGGAATGCCCCGTAGTAGTGCCCAAATAGCTGGTTTTCACAGCATCTTTCCGTAAAAATGGGATTTATCGTATCGCGGGCAAGCCTGTACCGGTAACATATTTGCTGTGTTAATCGTGCTGGATAACCACCGAAAATGTGGGGTGTGCTTCGCGGTCGTGAGCGTGATGGGACTGTGCTCTGCGCCGGGTTACAGCGAGGTGGAGTACAGCGCGGTCGATTTATTCAGTGGTGCGCAGCCGGCGTTTGATATCAGCGAGGGCCGACCGGGGCTGGAGCTGCACCGGCCGACGGTGGGCGAGATCAATCAGGCGGGGCAGTTCGTCGGCACGGGGGACGCGGGCGGCGGACAGCAGGCGCAAGATACACGCCCTTTTTATTACGACCCGGCTGAATCGACGGTGGCGAATCTGGGAGACTTATCGGGGGACTTCGCGGACCCGGCGGACGCATCACGCCACGGGCCGAGCCGGGCGATGTCGATGAATAATGCGGGGTGGGTCGTCGGGGTCAGCAGCACGACGGCCGGGACGGGGACGGGGGATGATCGGCCGTTTTTATGGTTCGATGACGATGCGAATCACGCACACACACTCGGGGAGATGCATGAGCTAGACCTGAACCCCGCGGCGACGTTTGGGAAGGCGTTGCGCGTCAACAACGCCGGGCATGTCCTGATCGACGGCGACAGCGGGCTGTACCGTGCGGAGGTGGCACTAAACGCAGGGGTTGTTTCGGAAGCGGGCACGCGCTCATTGATCGCGGCGGCGACTGCGGTGCCTGACATGAATGATGCGGGGGAGGTCTCGTATATCTCGGGCAACGCGGCGTATGTCTGGCGGGACCTGGATGGCGATAATGATGCCGAGGCCGGCGAGACGACGCAGATCCCATTTATGAGCACCGCTTTTCCAAACACGCAGGTGTTCAGCATCAATAATACGGGGCAGGTGGTCGGGACGATGCGTAACGATTACGCACGCGATATTGGTTTCATCTGGACCGACCTGAACGGCGACCACGTGGTGGACTGGGACGACACCAACCAGAACGGTTTCTTCGAGGCCAACGAGCCCTCCAGCGAGGTGTTCCGCTTCCACGGCGATGCCGGGGGGATCAACGCGCCGGCGGGCAACACGTTCGTGTTTGATATCAACGACCAGGGGATCGCGGTCGGAGGGTACTTTGATTCATCCGACCGCATGGCGTTTATCTACGACCCGATCGGCGGGATGCGGTTTCTGGATAACCTGATCGATCCGACATTCCCGCTTGGCCTGCGCGAAGCGAACGCCATCAACGACGCCGGCCACATCACCGCAGTCGGCCGGCAGTTCTCGAGCAACGTGGACCGGATCGTGCTGCTGACCCCGTTGGCCGACGCGATCGCGGGCGACCTGGATGAAGATGGGTTCGTGGGGATCAACGACCTGAATATTGTGCTTGCGAACTGGAACCAGAGCGTTCCGCCAGGCAATACGTCGCTGGGCGACCCGACGAATGACGGGTTTGTGGGGATTGATGATCTCAATGAGGTGCTGGGAAATTGGAACATGGGGACGCCGCCGGGGTCCGGGCAGGCGGCGAGCATCCCGGAGCCGGGGGGCGTGCTGTTATTGGGGTTGGGTGTGTTGGGGGTATTGAGGCGTGGGAACGGGTGTTGATGTGGCCGCGTGCTGAAGTACGCTCACAGAGATGGCAGGTGCGGGCTGATCTTTTTATCCGGTGCGGATTTTTGATTGACGGGTCGGCTGGGATTGATAATCTAAAGGTGACGGGTTCGGGCACGCACACCCATACCGAACGGGGGCCGACATGCCGGCAGAACAATACCCATTAACCCTTACGACACGACGCACACTCGGCGTTTGCGCGGCGGGTTTGTTTTTGACAGGCGTCGTCGCTTCGTCGCAGGCGGCGATCACGTTGGACCTGCTGCCGGTGGACACCTCGGGGGTGTTGCCGGGACACGTGAGCTACGACCTGGCGGTCACAAGCGAGACGGACTGGACCTCGGCGGTGGGCCTGCTGGATCTGACGTCGGGGTCGATCTATCAGCACGCGCTGGGTGGCGACACCGGGCCGACGCACGCGCCGCTGAACGTGGTGGCCCCCGGGCTGGTGTTTGATACGCACGTGATCGGAAACATCGCAGGCGGCGCGGGGGACCTGGACGGGGCGGGGTTCGCCTTCGACGAGCAGCGGCTGGACGTGAGTTGGTTTAATGTCACGACGGAAGACATCGGCACGACAACCATCGGGCGCTTGACGCTGACGGACGACGCTGCGGGGACGATGGCGATCATGCTGGGTTCGGCGGGCATGGATTTTTCCCGTTACGACATCGCGTTTGAGCCGGGCGTGTTGCCGACGTTGAACCAGATTATTGAAGAAGTGGAAGAAGAGCCTGACCCGTGGACACAGCCAGAACTGCCGATCCTGCCGCGGCGTGATGATTGGACGAACTTGTTTAGCGCAGAGTATGGGTACAACCTGTGGACCTACGATGACATGATTACCACGCATACTTACCTGCCATACATGGCGCCTACCGATCGCGCAATCCGAGCGGATTCACTCTACAGCATGTTTGACGGCCACTACGCCAGGCCGGCCTGGGACACACGGCGATTGGATTACAGCAGCGGCCTGAACATGATTAAGCCCCCGCTCATTCTTGACACGCCTGGCCACGAAACGAACACGCTCCCCGAGCCGGGGACGGCGGTGTTATTGGGGGTGGGGACACTCGCTGTGCTGAAGGGGCGTCGGTGGTAGACGACAACGGCGTGGCGGGGTTACGCGGCGCATGGTGTCGAAGCCCATACGGGGGAAATATGCAGAAATGACCTGTTTTTTCTTGTATTTCCTATCGGGATGTCGACAATGATCGGTAGAATCCCGCCAGGGATTCGGGAGGCGAGGGAGCGTGACACGCTTAAGACGCCTAGCAGTTTTTCCGAGCTGCGCATTCGTAACAGGTCGTTAAGATGAAAAACTATCGGGTTCGGGGATGTGCATCCGCGGTGCTGTGTCTGTGTGCGATGGCTGGGGCGATCAGCCGGGAAGCCGCCGCGGGGGTGCCGTTCGCGACGGTGATCAATGTGCCGACGGACCCGGCCCCGGCGTTCATCGGGTCGGACACACAGCTGAACCTTTTTGATGGGGGCCAGCTACAGGATGGATTCAATCTCGCGGGGACGCTGTACGGGCTGAACTCGAATATCGAGGTCAACATCGAGGGCGGGGTCGCGGGCAACAATCTACTCGTCGGCGTGCCCGACGGGTTTGGTACAAACTCGGATGTCAGGCTGAACATCAACGGCGGGATCGTCGGCAGCGGCTTATCCGTCAACGCCGGCGGGATCGTCAGCATCAACGGCGGGGTTGTGGGTGATCGGCTCGAAGTCAATGCCGGGGGCATCGTCAACCTCAACGGGGGGACCCTGGGCGACTTTGTCACCCCTTACAACGGCAGCACGTTCAACATCAACGGCGGCTCGATCGGCGCGTTCTTCGAGCCACGGAACAACACCACGGTTAACATCGCCGGCGGGACTGTCGGCGAGCATTTTTCACTGGGCTTTGACACGACATTGAGCATCAGCGGCGGCGTGCTTGAGGGGCCCGGCATACAGCGCGGGGGGACTCTGAACCTAAGCGGCGGGAACTTCGACAACTTCATCTGGGATAACAACGAGGTCAATATCACCGGGAGCGAGTTCCGCTTCAATGGCCTACCGATCCCGGGCCTGGGGTCTGCCGGCGACTCGATCGTATTCGACCCGCCGGAGACAGGGTTCCTGACAACCACGTTCGCGGACGGCGCGGTGCTGGCTCGCTCAGTCAGCGGCCCGCTGAATCTATATGTAGTGGCGGCCCCCGTGAAGCCCGCCGTGATCAACAGCCCGGGCGACACCGAGCCGTTGGGGCTTCGAGATGGCCAAACACTGAACCTGTCTGCCGGCGCGGAATTGGTCAGCTATTTCACCGCGGTTGATTCCACACTAAACGTCCATGGCGGCAACGTTGGCCGGGGGCTGAGGGTCTACGGAACCGACGTCGGTATCACCGGCGGCGCGGTCGGTGAATACTTTCGGGCCTATGCCGGCAGCACGGTTCATATCAGCGGTGGCGAAGTCAGTCATGGCATGACGCTGCATGAATCGAATGCCCGGATCACCGGTGGCCATGTGGCGTCGCTCGACGTCACGTCCAACAGCGTCGTTGATATCTTCGGCGGTGTGATCGACGATATCGATGCCCTCAGCGGCAGCGTCGTCAACCTGACCGGGGTGTCGTTTACTCTGGATGGTGTTGATTTGACGCCGGGTCTTGTGCCGGGCGAGAAGCTGGTCATCACCGATCGTGGTGTCATACTCGAAGGGATATTGTCGGATGGGTCAGCGTTCAGCTTCGACCTGACACCGTCAAGTGCAGATATCTCAAGCAACTTCGACAGCACATCGACACTGGCCATCATCCTGGTCCCCGAGCCGGGGACGGCGGCGCTGCTGGGGGCGGGTGCGCTGGGGGTATTGAAGCGCAGGGGCAGGGGTTAAGGTTGCCCGGGGGCTGTGGCGGGCGAGTCAGGACGTGCGCCGCACGGGCACCCGGGGAAATTCGGGTCAACAGGTCATCAGGTGAACAGGTCGGTGAAGGTATCGACGCGCATCGTGTCGAGCTGGGTATCGTCTGCGAACGCGGCGTGGATGCGTTGGCATTGTTCATCGTCGAAACGGGTGGCGAGGTTGTGGGTGAACTTTTCGATCAGTAGCGGCCAGCCCTCGTCACGGCGGCGGCGGTGGCCGACGGGGTATTCGACTTCGACCTTGTCGGTGGATGAGCCGTCGGCGAAGTAGACACGGATCGCGTTGCCGATGGAGCGTTTCTCGGGGTCGAGGTAGTCGCGGGTGTAAGCCGGGTCTTCGATGATCTGCATCTTGGCGCGGAGCTGGTCGATGCGCGGGTCGGCGGCGGCAGAGTCTTCGTAGTCGTCCGCGGTGAGCGAGCCCTTGATCAGCGGGACGGCGACCATGTACTGGATGCAGTGGTCGCGGTCGGCGGGGTTATTCAGGGGACCTTGCTTGTCGATGATGCGCACGGCGGATTCCTGGGTGTGGACCTCGATACGCTCGATTGTCTCAAGACGATCCTTGACCTGCGGGTGCAGAATGACAGCAGCTTCGACCGCGGTCTGTGCGTGGAACTCGGCGGGGAAAGAGATCTTAAACAACACGTTCTCCATGACGTAGCTGCCGAACGGCTGGGCGAGCATGATGGGGTTGCCCTTCATGACGACGTCGTGGAAGCCCCAGCCCTTGGCGGACAGCGCGGTGTTGTAGCCCATCTCGCCGGTCAGCGCGATGAAGGCGTGTCGCACGGCCCGGCTGGTGGCGTCGCCGGCGGCCCAACTCTTCCGCGAGCCGGTGTTGGGGGCGTGGCGGTAGGTGCGCAGCGCGCCGCCGTCGAGGAAGGCGTTGGAGACGGCGTTGATGACCTGGTCGCGCGTGCCGCCGAGCATGTGCGTGGCGACCGCGGTGGTGGCGATGCGCACGAGAATGACGTGGTCGAGCCCGACGCGGTTGAAGGCGTTGTCCAGCGCAAGGACGCCCTGGATCTCGTGGGCCTTGATGGCGGCGGTAAGCACGTCGCGGACGGTCAGCGGTTTGCCCCCCTGCCCCGCCCTGCCGTTCCCCGCCTCCCTGGATAGATAGTCGGCGAGCGTAAGGATGCCGCCGAGGTTGTCGGAAGGATGGCCCCACTCGGCGGCGAGCCAGGTGTCGTTGTAGTCAAGCCAACGGATCATCGCCCCGAGGGTGAAGGCGGCCTGGACCGGGTCGAGCTGGTAATCGGTGCCGGGGACGCGTGCGCCGCTGGGCATGTCGCTGCCAGGAACAATCGGCCCGAGCAGTTTGGTGCAGGCGGGGTAGTTCAGGGCGAGCATCGCGCAGCCGAGGCTGTCCATCAGGCAGTAGCGTGCGGTGCGGTAGGCCTCGTCGCTGTCGATTTTGTCGTTCACAACGTAGTCGGCGATGTCGGCGAGGAGTTGGTCGGGCTGGCGGGGTGGGGTCATTGATAAAACCAAAAAATGAAGATAGGAGGTATCCGCAGATTGCGCAGATTTCACAGATTCGATCCATTTCAGATCAACGTTTTTTCATCTGCGCAATCTGTGTCATCTGCGGACAACTTCTTTTCTGTGCTTGTTAAGGATTGACAGGAGCGCTAAGCCGCGAGCGGCTGGGGTTAACGGTTTTCGATGGGGGTGAAATCGCGGGGTTCCGGGCCGATGTAGTTGGCGCTGGGGCGGATGAGTTTGTTGTCGGCGCGTTGCTCGATGATGTGCGCGGCCCAGCCGGCGGTTCGGGAGAAGACGAAGATCGGCGTGAACATGCCGGTGGGGATGCCCATCTGGTGGTAGGCGCTAGCGCTGAAGAAGTCGAGGTTCGGGAACAGCTTCTTCTCGCGCATCATCACGGCCTCGATGCGTTCGGAGATGCGGTAGAGCTTGTCGTCGCCCAAGCTGTCGGCCAGTTTTTTGGACCAGCCCTTGATGACATCGGAGCGTGGATCGCAAACTTTGTAGACGCGGTGGCCGAAGCCCATGATTTTTTCTTTGGCTTCGAGTGATTTAAGGATGCCGGCCTCGGCGTCGTCGGGGTTGTCGAAGCGTTGGATCAGCTCCATGGCGGCCTCGTTCGCGCCGCCGTGCAGCGGGCCGGAGAGCGTGCCGATGGCGGCGGTGATGCCGGAATAGAAATCGGCGAGTGTGGCGACGGCGACACGCGAGGCGAAGGTGGAGGCGTTGAAGCCGTGCTCGGCGTAGAGCGTTAGGGAGGCGTCGCAGGCGCGTTGCTGCAGTTCGCCGGCGGGCCTGCCGTGCAGCAGGTGCAGGAAGTGGCCGGCGATAGAGTCCTCGGGGGTGTTCGTGTCGATGCGCTGGCCCGAGGCGTGGAAGTGGTGCCAATACAGCAAAACCGAGGGGAAGATCCCCAGGAGGCGGTCGGTGATCTTGTCTTGGTTGTTATGATTGGTTTCGGGCTCGACGCATCCCAGGGCCGAGCAGGCGGTGCGCATCACGTCCATCGGGTGCGCGTTGGCGGGGAGTTGTTCGAGGATATCTTTGATCGCGCCGGGGATGCCGCGTTGAGCTTTAAGCCGGGCGCGGTAGTCGGCGAGTTGCTCGGCATTCGGCAGTTCGCCATTCAGCAAGAGATAAGCGGTTTCCTCGAAGCAGGCGTGGGCGGCGAGCTCTTCGACGGCGTAGCCGCGGTAGTGCAAGCCGTGGCCCCCCTTCCCAACGGTGCAGACACTCGTATTCCCCACAACCATCCCGGCCATGCCTGTAGAACCTGTCGCGGGCTTTGCCTTATCGCTCATCGTCTTGCTGCTCCTTGCCAAACAATGCGTCCAACTTGTTTTCGTAGTCGTGGTAGCCCAGCACGTCGTACAGCTCGTCGCGGGTCTGCATCTGGTCGAGCAGGGATTGTTGCGTGCCCTGCTTTCGGATGGTGTTAAAGACGTTTAGCGCGGCGGCATTCATCGCGCGGAAGGCGGACAGCGGATAGAGAGCCATGGCGACGCCGGCGTCTTTGAGTTGATCGGTGGTGAACATCGGGGTCTTGCCGAACTCGGTGACGTTGGCGAGCACGGGGACGCGGACGGCCTGGGTGAACTGCTTGTATTCCTCCAGCGTCGTCATCGCCTCGGCAAAAATCATGTCGGCACCGGCATCGACGTAGCACTGCGCCCGCTCGACCGCCCTGCCCAACCCCTCGACGGAATACGCATCGGTCCGGGCCATGACGACGAATTGATCGTCGGTGCGGGCGTCCAGCGCGGCCTTGACCCGGTCGACCATCTCGGCGTCGGTGACGAGTTTCTTCCCCGGGCGGTGCCCGCAGCGTTTGGTGCCGACCTGGTCCTCCATATGGATGGCGGCGACGCCGGCCCGGCCGAGCTCGCGGACGGTGCGTGCGATGTTAAACGCCCCGCCGAAGCCGGTGTCGATATCGACTAATAAAGGCAGGTCGGTGGTGGCGGTGATGCGTCTGGCGTCTTCCAGGACGTCGGCGAGGCCGGTCATGCCCAGGTCTGGGAGGCCGTGCGAGGCGTTGGCGACGCCGGCCCCGGAGAGGTAGAGGGCCTTGTACCCGGCCCGCTGGGCGAGCAGGGCGCAGTAGGCGTTGATCACGCCCATAATTTGTAAGGGTTGCTCGGCCGAAACGGCGGATCGGAAGCGTGTTCCCGGGGGGTCTGATAGGGTCATGGCGTCTCGCGATGGGGGCGGCAGGCCATTGTATCAGGGAGGGGCCGATCGGCCTTGTCTGATCTTGTGATTTTGCTCGATCAGACGGATTTCAGGCAGCGAAAAAGTGGGGCCGAGAACCGGGATTTTTCATCTTTTTTTTGAGGCCCGGAGCGACGGGCAGGCCCGCGCACAAACTCTCTTCGCTGTGCGAGTTACGGCCCAATTCGCGGAAAATTGCCCAAGTTTTATTTTTTGTTACTCATTTATTATCAAATATTTACAATCTAAACTCTATTTCATCAACCTTCATTGACATAGCCCGATTCCAACCGATACGATAGATGCAGGAAGTGAAGTTTTGACGGTCTGGCGGATATCTCTCGTTAGCCGTGGCGCACCTCCGCCGCAGGATCGGAGCCCTGTGGCGGAGGTATTTTTTTAGCCGTATTATTGACCTCAGATCGGCTGAGAATCCTGTCCCAAATACCCCGCCAAAAGCCGCATCTACCACATATAGCGTCGATTAGACTGGACACCCCCACAGGATGTTAGGGTCTCGCGGCATGGACAGGCGGGCGGGCCCGAACAGATACCCGAACATTTACTGGACAAAAGTGTTGACTTGGCCGATTGTTTGGGTTATGATCGGTCCTAACAGATGCCGTATTCAACACGGAGGTAACCATGCTTAGCGACAACCTTATCCAGAAGCTTTTTGATACCCAGGACCACAGCCGAATGATCGGCTGCCTGGCGGACAACGGGACGACCCTGCCCCTGGCTTTGCAGTCGAGGCTGACTCAGCCGATCGCGGCGGCGGGCCTTGGGCTGCGTCGGCTGGTCGAGCTGACCTACGGCCCGACCCCGCTCAGCCGAGACATGACCGCCGCCCTGCTGGATGGCCAGCTGGCTTGTGGATCATTTGTGAGTAACTCCGACCGAGACCCGCTGGTGGCCGCTGCGGCGGTCGCGGGCTTGGCGGCCGTATGGCGGGAGCATCACGGGTCGGCGGAGGGGCGGCCGGACCTGACCGACGCCATGGATCGGGCGATGGCGGCGCTGAGTGCCATGCAGATGGAGGACGGCCTGTTCTGCCACGGCGACGACCGGACCCTCGAAGACCGGGCCCTGACCAGCGCATTTGTTTTGTTCCTGCTGGCTCGACTGCCCCGATTCCGCGAGGCGGTCCGGTTTGCCGACCTGATGACATGGTTCGAGGAACGAGCCGACCGGCTTAACGACGAAACGCTGGAGCTTTACCACATGGCCCGCCTGGACGACCCGACCCGGCAGCCGATCATGGCAGACGCCCGATTGGCGGGTTTGGCCGCGTAATATCAGGCGTTTTACCCGAGTTTTAGCGTGTTTTAATTTATTGGGTCGCGTGTGGCACGGAGTGTTGACTGCCGGCAAGACGCTAAGCGGCAAGCCCGCGTGCTACACGTCAAACTACTTTTTCTGGCCCATGTTTATGTCAATCTTCTTCTTCGCCTCATGGGCTTGGCACGGACTCCTTGTTCGGCCACGTCGGCGCGGATTCCACACCCATGCTGGAGGCTGCCGAGGGCTCTCCGGATACATTCGCCTGGTATTTTTCGGAGCTTACCAGAGCATTTCGGGGGTATTCGGTGAGGTTTCGGGACAACCGGAGTGATTTCCGGGGTCGCCGGGGCTTTTCCAGCAATCAACCCCGGAGCGATTCGGGAGCATTCCGGAAGTAACCGGGGGGACTTCCGGGAACTTCCCGAGGCGGGGCTTTCCAGTTAGCCGGGGGACTGGGGAGGCCGGGGGGGGGGTGTACCGTGCCGACGTGGTCTTTTTTCAGTCAAAGCCTGGATGGGCGACCGCGTCCGGGTTATTTGCATTCGGCCGAGGGGTTCATCACACTTCGGGGGTGAACTTTCTTGCCCACTTATATCTGGCGGAGCCGAGCCCGGCGTCGATGGTGGGGAACCTGCTGCCGGACCTGGTGCCCGGGCCGGTGAGCCCGAACTTGCATCCAGACGTCTTAATCGGGGCCAGGAACCATATGCGGGTGGATGCGTTTACGGACACGCACCCGGTTTTCGCGCGTAGCCGTGCCCGGCTGCGTGAGAAACACGGGCGGTACAGCGCGATCCTGACGGACATGTTTTACGACCATTTCCTGGCCAAACGGTGGGAGCGTTATCACGATCGCTCGCTGGACGTGTTTATCGATTCGGCCTACCGGGGTTTGTCTGAGGGCATCGACCTGATGCCCGACCCGATGCCGGCGATCACGGGAAGGATGATCGAGCAGGACTGGCTGGGCGCTTACGCCACGGCGGACGGGATGCGCCGGGTCTTACAGATGATGTCGGCGCGGTTCAGCCAGCGGCTTGGGCGCGAGGTTGTGCTGGAGCGTGCGGTGGACGACCTGGCCACTGAGGGAAGCGCGATCGAAGATGACTTTCACGAGTTTTTTCCGGAGCTTCAATCCTACACGCAGGCTGCGCCGGCCGGATAGGCTGGCGTGGAACGGGTATATTGCGTGGCAGGGAATCGCTGCATTGGCTGACAACCATTCGACACCCCGCACGGCATCACACTAAGAGGCGTAACCTTTCGATGATAATTAGAAGATGGCTCATAGCTTCGTTTGCGTTTTGCTTTGTGTGCGCATCCGCAACGCCCGCCGACACCGGTGGCAACACCGACGGCATCTCGTACACCGCATTCAAGGCGTGGGCGGATGAGAAGAAGCCTTTCACTGTGGCGGTGTACTGGGAGAATGACGGATCGATCCTCAAGCGTAACAACGGGGAAGACCGGCACTACACCAACGGCAGCGCGGTCACGCTGGCTCATCAACCCAAATGGGCTGAGGGGTTTGTAGATGTCGCGCCGTTCGGCGAAGTGTTTGAGCGGACCGCGGGCGGGTATATCCTCGGGCACCTGATCTTTACGCCGGAAAACACGTCGGCGACCCGGCTGCTAAGACGCGACCGGCCTTACGCGGGGTATCTGTTTGGCGGGGTGTATGCGCAGCGTGCAAACGACACGACGTTTGACCATGCGCAGCTTGACCTGGGCGTGGTCGGGCCTTCCGCACAGGCGGACCATATCCAGAAAGATATCCACGACTGGCTGGACCTGGATGAGCCGAAAGGCTGGGACAATCAGTTGGGTGATGAAGTCACGGCGCAGCTGTTTTTAAGGCGAAAATGGCGTAGCGAAGAACAGACGATCGACTTTGGCACACACGAAATCTCGCATCAGTGGATCCCGCAGATCGAGATTGCGGCGGGCAGCGTGTATCGGCATGTCGGCGCGGGGGCGGTCTGGCGTATCGGGCACAATCTCCCGGACGACTTTGGCCCGGGCCGGCTCGGCGATGTCGCGGCGGCGACGGGGGACGCCACCACCGGGGCCGGCGGGTACGGGTTTATCCGTGTCGCGGGACGCGCGGTTGAGCACAACCTGTTCCTTGAAGGCAACAGCTACAAAGACAGCCACGGCGTCGATGGCGAGACACTCGTCGGCGAAGTCCAGGCGGGGCTCGACGTGTTTTACCACTACGACGGGTGGAAACTGCAGGCGGGGTATTCGCAGACTTTTATCAGCGAACAGTTCGACGGGCAGAAGGGATCGGTCAGCTTCGGGGCGTTGATGCTGTCGGCGTCGCGTGGGTTTTGAGCGGTGTGTTGCCCGGGCGGCATCGCTTGTTTATCGCATCTTGTGTTTAACCTGCCGGGGTATCTAGTGCGGTGATCTGCGATCACCCGCTAAACGGCAAGCCCGCGTGCTGCACCGGGGGATTGCTAGATCAAACCATGTGCACGCTAAGCCGCAAGCGGCAAGCGGCAAGCGCAAAGTCGCAAGCGGCTTTGAGGGCGCGGTTGTAATAAAGAGCGGTGACACGGACGTGGTATCGTTGCGGAGACGCGCGTCAGTGGTGGTGGCCGTGGTCGTCTGATTCATCGAAAATGAGTTCGGTGTCGGCAGGGAGTTTCTTGATCGCGGTCGCGCCCATCTCGTAAGACGGCGCCCACTGCACGCGGAAGACAAACTGAACCTTGTCGCCGACCGCCAAATCATCCAGCGAAACATCCTCGGCGGGCGGGAACGTCATGGTCATGGCGTGCATGGGGTCGGATTCGCCTTTGTTGTTCTTGAAGTCTTCGATGGCTTCGTGGTGGATGCGAAGCTCGCTCGCTGGGTTGGCGGGATCGGGCAGGGAGACGATCTCACCACGGACGGTGTAGGTATGAACGACCGGGTCTGCGGGCTCTTTCGAGCAGGCCGGGGCCGAAAGGCAAGTTGCCGCCAGCAACAGGGCGATCATTGCTGAATTAACGCATGGGACGGGCGAGAACTTTCGAATAGCGAGGAAAAACATCGGTTCGGCCTTTCATTCACGGCGGGTTAATCAGGGCGGCCAGCGGCATGCGGGTTAAGCCCGAAAAGCTGATTTGCCGGCGGCTCGAGGAGCATCTTACCCGGGCGGGCGGGCGAAGACGATCCGGCGGCCTAGAAAATCGAGGCAAGAAGCAAACGGCTCAAGAGATATATTAGCCCATGATTATCAGTATCTTACGAGTAATAGGATGCGGTTATCAACAATGTTATCAGGCGTTGCCGGGGGAAGTTGGAGGTGGGCTTGACATGCGGGGTGAGCGCTGTTCTAATGTTCCTCCTGCGTTGGGGACGCCGACCACGAGGTCGGGGTTACTAACGCTCTGCCGAAAGTTGCCGACCTGGCGACGATCTGGCCTTGACAGCTTGCAAAAGATGTCTAACATACTCGGCCCTTCAGTCGAAAGACAAGGGCCAGCCGTTGCTACAACGGCGGATCGATCTTTGACAAGTGAACAGTTGGGAATGCCATAAGAATGTGGCCGGATGTGCTGGTGCTCACATGCCAGTGTGTCCGGTTAAAAGAACCCAATGTCCGTCGTCTTCACACGGCGGGCATGCCCTTTCCCTTGTGACAACCAACCTGCTTGCAGGGGACGTTGATGAGGATTGGGCGACTCCCATCGGTTTGCCGCCGATGGAAAGTACAGCTGACATCTTTATAGATTGAGCTGTGCTGGACCGGTCTCGATTTATCGAGATTTTATGGACCAACCTTCTTTTCGAAGACACCCCCACCTTTTCGGTGGGATCGTCAGAGATATTAAATTGAAGAGTTTGATCCTGGCTCAGATTGAACGCTGGCGGCATGGCTAAAACATGCAAGTCGAACGAGAAGCGGGCTTCGGCCCGTGGACAGTGGCGAAAGGGCGAGTAATGCGTATCTAACGTGCCCAGAGGTCAGGGATAGCCCAGGGAAACTTGGAATAATACCTGATAACCCCGCGAAATCGTATGGTTTTGCGTGCAAAGGTTTACTGCCTCTGGATCGGGATACGTCCTATCAGCTTGTTGGTGAGGTAAAGGCTCACCAAGGCGAAGACGGGTAGCGGGTGTGAGAGCACGACCCGCCGCATCGGGACTGAGACACTGCCCGGACTCCTACGGGAGGCTGCAGTAACGAATATTCCGCAATGCGCGAAAGCGTGACGGAGCAATGCCGCGTGAAGGATGAAGCACCTCGGTGTGTAAACTTCTGTCAGGGTTTAGGAAACAAATGACCATACCCAAAGGAAGAGCCGGCTAACTCTGTGCCAGCAGCCGCGGTAATACAGAGGGCTCAAGCGTTAATCAGAATCACTGGGCTTAAAGGGTGCGCAGGCGGACCCGTCAGTGTCTTGTGAAATCCCACGGCTCAACCGTGGAACTGCAGGGCATACTGCGGGTCTTGAACTCGGCAGGGGCAACCGGAACTCTAGGTGGAGCGGTGAAATGCGTAGATATCTAGAGGAACGCCAAAGGCGAAGGCAGGTTGCTGGGCCGATGTTGACGCTCAGGCACGAAAGCGTGGGTAGCGAACGGGATTAGATACCCCGGTAGTCCACGCCCTAAACGATGTGTACTAGATCGAGGAGGTTTTGACGCCATCTCGGTCGGAGCAAAAGTATTAAGTACACCGCCTGGGGAGTACGGTCGCAAGGCTAAAACTCAAAGGAATTGACGGGGGCTCACACAAGCGGTGGAGCATGTGGCTTAATTCGAAGCAACGCGAAGAACCTTATCCAGGGCTTGACATGTACGGATTAGCTTCCAGAAACGGAAGTGACGCCTTTGGTGGAACGTACACAGGTGCTGCATGGCTGTCGTCAGCTCGTGCTGTGAAGTGTCGGGTTAAGTCCCTTAACGAGCGCAACCCCTATCGCTAGTTGCCAGCGCGTCATGGCGGGGACTCTAGCGAGACTGCCGGTGTCAAACCGGAGGAAGGTGGGGATGACGTCAAGTCCTCATGGCCTTTATGCCCTGGGCTGCACACGTGCTACAATGGTATGGACAGAGCGACGCAATACCGCAAGGTGGAGCAAATCGCACAAACCATACCCCAGTTCGGATTGAGGTCTGCAACTCGACCTCATGAAGTTGGAATCGCTAGTAATCGCGTATCAGCTACGACGCGGTGAATACGTTCCTGAGCCTTGTACACACCGCCCGTCACGTCATGGGAGCCGGTAGCACCCGAAGCCGTACCAATTCAGGTATGTCGACGGTGAGATCGGTGACTGGGACGAAGTCGTAACAAGGTAGCCGTAGGGGAACCTGCGGCTGGATCACCTCCTTTCTAAGGGATATCCTTAGATCACACGCTCGGAGCGATCCGAGATGTGAATCTGTCAACGCATTCTTAACCGACCCGCGAAAGCGGCCGGATAGCAGCACGGCAACGTGTTGTGAAAAAACAAACCCAACTGTTCACTTGTCAGGGATCTATCCCTTTAACAAGACCCTCCCTCATTCCTGGGAATCCGCGGACACCCTCACGGGCAGGACGCAACCCCCTCCCGGGAATACCCCCCTCGGCAGCCTTGCCATTGGTAAGGCTGCTTTTTTTGTGCGCCCGCATCAGGCTTGATGGCACCGTCGACGCCGCTCAATTTCCCGCTACGGGCATCCTGGATCTCGATCACACGGGGGCATTAACGGCGGTGCACGCTTATTGGCTATACTGCCCTATGGGGCTTGGAGAAATTAAACGCTATGCGCACCTTTACCTGCTCGTGTGACGAGACGCTTTTTTTTGACAACAGCCAGTGTGTGAGTTGTGGGCGTGAGGTGGGGTTCTGCCCGGCCTGTCGGCTGCTGGTGGCGCTGCATGGGAACGAGGCGGTTGGGTATCGGTGCGGGAATGATGACTGCGGCGCGGCCTTGAGCAAGTGCTACAACTACCAGGTCCAGGGGGTCTGCAATCGGTGCGTGCTGCTGGAAGCGGCGGCCGACCCCGGGAAAAACTTCTGCGACTGCTGCCGATACAACGCGATCATCCCAGACCTGTCCAAGGGGGATAACCGGGTGAAGTGGCGCAGGCTGGAGGCGGCCAAGCGTCGTGTGTTTTATCACCTGGACCTGCTTGGTCTGCCGCGGGGGAATGCGACGGATGGGTTTACCCCCCCACTGTCGTTCGATTTTAAGGAAGACCCTAGCCCCGCCTGGTCGCCGGACACGGGAAGCTACGCCACCACGGCGGTGCTGGACGAGCAGGACGTGGTGATGACCGGGCACCTCAACGGGAAGATCACGATCAATATCCGAGAGGCGGACCCGGTCGAGCGTGAGAAGTTGCGTGTGCAGTTCGGCGAGACCCACCGCTCGCTGATCGGGCACTTCCGCCACGAGATCGCGCACTACTACTGGGACCTGCTGATCCGGGGCAAGCGGGAAGAGGCGTTCAAGGGTGTGTTCGATGACCACAACAACCCGACGTACAGCTTCGCCATGCAGCAGTATTACCAATACGGCGCGCCCCAGGACTGGGGGAATCGATTTGTCAGTGCGTATGCGTCGATGCACCCGTGGGAGGATTTCGCGGAGACGTTTTCAGCCTACCTGGAGATGGCTGCGGCGCTGGACACCGCGCACCACATGGGGCTCGGCGGGCCGGAGATACCGAGGGTCTATCCCGGCGCGGACTTTGACGCGATGGTGTCGGCCTATGTCCGGCTGGGCACGGCGT
>CBDUNP010000013.1:0-19607 GCA_965368605.1 uncultured bacterium
GCCGCGACCTGCGCCGAGGTAATGGCATCGTCGCGCTGCGTGACGGTTGCGACGCCGCGCTCGGCAAGGCTGATGGTCCGGTCGCGCGCACGCTCGGCTTCGGCGGCCTGCGCGCGCGCCGAGGCAAGGTTTGCCTCGATCACACCGATCTCTTCGGGGCGTTTACCTTCCCGCAGATCGGCGAGGTGGTTCTCGGCCTGCGCGTAGGCGGCCTCGGCTTCGGCCAGGGCGATCTCGGCGTCGCGCTGCTCCATTCGCACCAGCACCTCGCCAGCTTGCACGCGGTCGCCTCGGGCCACCGCAACATCGGCGATCTGCGCCACGGCGACGGGCGCCACAAGGGTGAATTCCCCTTCGACATAGCCTGTGGCGAAGGGCGCCGGCTGCGCGCAGGACGCAAACAGCGATGCCGCAAGAGGCAGGCTGCACAGAACACTCATAGCCTCAACCTTTCGATGGAGTCGCGCAGGTTTGCGATAACGACATCCGCGATCTGCCGCGTTTCGGCGGTGCCGATGTCGTCCCATTCCATGCGCCGCGCGACAAAGGGTTGCGCAAGGCGGAAATACAGGACCTGCCCGATCATCGCGAATATCGCGAGCTTGATTTCCTCATCGTCGGCCGAACGGCCTGTCGCGGTCGCCCAAAGGCCGCAAAGCGCGATATGACGCGGCTCCACGAACGCGGTGTATAGCGTGTCGGCAACCTCTCCGGGGTCGGTCAGTTCCCGCAGCATGAACGCCACCATGTCACGCGCCTGTGGCGCCCCCACGATCAGCCGGACAAAGGCGCCGGCCAGCATTTCGATCTGGGCCGACGCGGCTTGCGGTGTCGGCGGGTCAGACCCCATGACACCCGCATCCAGAACCGCGCTGACCTGTTCCGCGACCCTGCCCGCACAAGCCGCCCGCAGCCCCGCCTTGCCCCCGAAGTGATAGGCGATCGAGGCCACATTGGTCCCAGCCCGGGCCGCAAGTTCCCGTGTCGACGTGCCGTCATATCCCTTGCGCCCGAAGAGATACAGGCTGGCGTCGATCAGGTTGGCGCGTGTCGTGCTTTCGGCCGGCTTGCGTGACATGGCAAGAGTATAGTTCAAACGATTGATTGACTCAATCGCCGCGTTATCGCGCTGGATCGCGTGAACCCGCGCTGTCCGGTCCGCCGGCGAGGCCGGGTTGCCGGCAGGCCTTGACTGCAACCCAATCAACAGGAAGAAACGGTGTGACCCTGTACCCACATGGCTTGGAACAGGATGCCAGGTCCGGTCGGATATGCGGTGGCGTTGCCGGTCTGCCGTTCCACCAGTAGGAGAGTTCCATGAAGTTTCGCTTCCCCATCGTGATCATCGACGAAGATTTCCGCTCGGAGAACTCCTCGGGGCTGGGTATCCGCGCCATGGCACAAGCCATTGAAAGCGAGGGATTTGAAGTACTTGGAGTGACAAGTTACGGCGATCTGTCGCAGTTTGCGCAGCAGCAGTCGCGCGCAAGCGCCTTCGTTCTGTCGATCGACGACGAAGAGTTCAGCCCCGGTCCCGACCTTGATCCCGCGGTTGTGAACCTGCGCAACTTCATCGAGGAAGTGCGCTGGAAGAACGCCGATGTGCCGATCTACGTCTATGGCGAGACCAAGACCAGCCGCCACCTGCCCAATGACATCCTGCGCGAACTGCACGGCTTTATTCACATGTTCGAGGACACGCCGGAATTCGTGGCGCGCCACATCATCCGCGAGGCGAAAAGCTATCTCGAAGGCATTCAACCGCCGTTCTTCAAGGCCCTTCTGGATTACGCCGAAGACGGGTCCTATTCCTGGCACTGTCCGGGGCATTCGGGCGGCGTGGCTTTTCTCAAAAGCCCGATCGGGCAGATGTATCACCAGTTCTACGGTGAAAACATGCTGCGCGCCGATGTCTGCAACTCGGTCGAGGAACTCGGTCAGCTGCTTGACCACAACGGCGCGATCGGCGCCTCCGAACGCAACGCGGCGCGGATCTTCAATGCCGATCACTGCTTTTTCGTCACCAATGGCACGTCGACCTCGAACAAGATGGTGTGGAACCACACAGTGGCGCCCGGGGATGTGGTGGTGGTGGACCGCAACTGCCACAAGTCCATCCTGCACGGAATCATCATGACGGGCGCGATCCCGGTCTTCCTGAAACCGACGCGCAATCACTACGGCATCATCGGTCCGATCCCGCACAGCGAGTTCTCGATCGACTCGATCAAGGCAAAGATCCGCGCCAATCCTTTGCTGGCCGGCGTGGATGCCGACGCGGTCAAGCCGCGGATCATGACGCTTACGCAGTCAACCTACGATGGCGTGCTCTACAACACCGAGACCATCAAGGGCATGTTGGACGGCTACGTCGACAACCTGCATTTCGACGAGGCATGGCTGCCCCACGCGGCCTTTCATCCGTTCTACGGCCAGTTCCACGCGATGGGCCGCAAACGCGACCGGCCGAAGCACTCGGTCACCTATGCGACCCAATCCATCCACAAGTTGCTGGCCGGTATCAGCCAGGCCAGCCACGTTCTGGTGCAGGACAGTCAGGACACCCAGCTGGATCGGCACCTCTTCAACGAATCCTATCTGATGCACACCAGCACCAGCCCGCAATACAGCATCATCGCCAGTTGTGATGTGGCCGCCGCCATGATGGAGCCGCCGGGCGGCACGGCGCTGGTCGAAGAAAGCATTGCCGAAGCGCTCGATTTCCGTCGCGCGATGCGCAAGGTCGACGAAGAATTCGGCGAGGACGACTGGTGGTTTCAGGTCTGGGGGCCGGACGCGCCGGCCGACGAGGGCATCGGCACCACCCGCGATTGGGTCTTGCGCAGAACCGACGCGGATGGCGTGCAGAAGGCCGACGGCGCCGACTCGTGGCACGGGTTTGGCGACATGGCGCCCGGCTTCAACATGCTTGACCCGATCAAGGCCACGATCATCACCCCCGGCCTGAACCTCGATGGCCGTTTCGAGACCTCGGGAATCCCCGCGTCCATCGTGACGAAATATCTGGCCGAACATGGCGTTGTGGTAGAAAAAACAGGGCTTTACAGCTTCTTTATTATGTTCACCATTGGCATCACCAAGGGGCGTTGGAACACGCTTCTGACCGCGTTGCAGCAATTCAAGGACGACTACGCCAAGAACCAGCCGATGTGGCGCACGATGCCCGAATTCTGTGCCAAGCAGCCGCGCTACGAACGCATGGGTCTGCGCGACCTGTGCGAACATGTGCACGCGCTTTATGCCAAGTATGACGTCGCGGTCCTGTCCACGGACATCTACCTCAGCGACCACACGCCCGCGATGAAGCCCCGCGAAGCGTTTTCGCATATCGCGGCCCGAACCACGCAGCGCGTTCCGATCGACGAGCTTGAGGGGCGCGTCACAACCAGCCTCGTGACGCCCTACCCACCGGGCATTCCCCTGCTGATCCCGGGGGAGGTGTTCAACAAGAAGATCGTGGAATACCTGAAATTCAACCGCGAATTCGCGCGCGAATGCCCCGGCTTCGAGACCGACATCCATGGCCTGGTGCAAGAGGTCGCCCCCGATGGCACGGTGCACTACTTTGCCGACTGCGTATCGAAATAGGCCCCGAGGACGGCAGAAACGCGCCTTCGGACCCGTTTTTACCCTGCGCGCGCGCCGCGACGTTGCGGCATGCGGGGTTTAACCGGTTGACGCATCGCCAAGGGTGACACTCAATTCCCTCAACCGGAAATAATGAGTGCCCGTGCCTGTGATGACCATGCAACGCCCCCTTGCCCAAGACCAGCGCCCCCCTCAGCGGGACGCTGGGACGCAAGATATCCTGACGGCCTTTGGCGCCCAAAAAACAACCTCGGATCAGCGGCGCGCGACGTTTGGCTTTGACGAACGGCGCGCCGCCATCACGCGGCTGCGCGATACCCTCAAGCGCCGAGAGGCGGACATGATTGCCGCGATCGCGGATGATTTCGGCAAGCCCGAGGTCGAAGTGATCCTGACCGAGTTGCTGCCGCTGCAGCAGGAAATCAGCCATACCCTGCGTCATATGCGCCGGTGGATGCGCCCGCGTCACGTGAGGCCGGGGCTGGCCACGCTTGGCACCTCGGCCTGGATCCGGCCCGAACCTCGGGGGGTGTGTTTGATCATCTCGCCGTGGAATTACCCGCTGAGCCTGTCCTTCGCGCCGCTGGTGTCGTGTCTTGCGGCGGGCAACAGCGCCATCATCAAACCGTCCGAGATGACGCCCGCAAGCTCTGCCGTCATCGCCAGCATCGTGGCCGAGTGTTTCGATCCCGATCTCGTCACCGTTATCACCGGCGGCAAGAAAACCGCCGAGACGCTCTTGGAGCAGCCCTTCGACCACATCTTCTTCACCGGCAGCCCGCAGGTCGGCCGCATCGTGATGGCGGCGGCGGCCAGGAACCTGACCTCGGTCACGCTGGAACTGGGCGGCAAGTCGCCCGCGATCATCGGTCCCGGCGCCGATCTGAAGCAGGCGGCGGACTGGCTGACGGCCGGGCTGGTTACGGTGGCAGCGATTGGTATCGTCGTGCTGAGCGCCGAGATCATGAAGCGATACGGTGACAGAGCCACCCGCGCGGTCCTGTGTGGGCTGACCGGCTCGATATGCGGTGTGACCTTATTGGTCCTGGACACCCGGCTGTTCGAGTGGATCGGTCAGTTTGACGGCCGTACGGCCGCTGAGGTTAAGGCCGACCTGCCGCCGTGGACGTTGATGGTGCTGACGATCTCGGCGTTTGTCGTGGTCATGGCCGTGGTTAATCTGAGCCTGGCCTCAAAGCCCCGGGGCCACGCTATTCACCCGTCGTCAAGCTCTGAAGCCGCACCGGGAACCCGGCGATGAGTTTGGCGTTCGGGTTGTCGATCGTGAAGACGCAGCGGACGGTTTCGCTGGCGGTGTCGATGATGCGGTAGACGTGCTTGAGTCTGCCGGGCAGGGTCGCGTTGATCGGGTCGCCGGCGTTGAGCTGATACACCGCGCCGATCTTCAGGCTGTCGAACACACGCACGGGCAGGTTGATGTGCGCCTCCAGCGGGTCCAGCGCCGCGACGGCCAGCACCGGGTCGGTCTGCGTCAGGGTCGCGCCGGGCTCGGCGTTGCGCTCGATGATCTCCCCATCAAACGGGGCCAGCAGACGCAGCCGATTCAGGCGTGCCTCTTCCAGCTCGAGGTTCGCCCCGGCCAACGCTTTGCGGTCGTGTGCGATCTGAAGGTCGGCCTCGGCCTGGTCTTTCTGTAGCTGTGCCCGGCGGACTTCCCACTCACTAGCGGCGTCTTTTTCATAGGTCTCGGTCGCCCGGTCCAGCAGGATGATCGCTTCATCTAGCGCGAACCTCGCCCGGTTGATCTCGGCCTCGCTCTCGCTTTGCAGCCTGGCCGACGCGACGACGACGAGTTGCTCGGCGTCATCCATCTGTGCCAGCAGTTCGCCCGAGCTGACGGTGTCGCCCTCCTCGAAGTGGATGGCGGTCAGCTTGCCGTCGATCGGTGCGTTGAGGACGACCTGCTTGCTTGGGTACGCGGTCCCCTCGAAGCGCGACAGGTCCGGGCCGGTGGCTTGATCGCTCTGCGCGTGGGCGAATCCGATCGCGCCGATGAGGAGGACCGAGGCGGACAGCAGGGCGGTGAGCGGTTGCTTCATGGGGTTACGCAGACTTGGTTGGGGCATGATCGGTTCCTTCGGTCGTGATGTCTTGAGTCTGAATGACCGGTCGAGGCCGACCGTTCCACAAGTAATACAGCACCCCGGCGATATCATCAAAGATCAGCATCACGCAGGGCAGGACGATCAGGATCAGGACGGTCGCGGAGATCAGGCCCATCGCGATCGAGATTGCCATCGGGATCAGGAACTTGGCTTGGAACGAGCGTTCCAGGATCAGCGGGGTCAGCCCCAGCACGGTGGTGATCGTGGTCAGCAGGATGGCGCGCAGGCGTGCCTTGCCCGCGGCGACCATGGAGTCGCGCACGGACTGGCCCTTCTCGCGCATCTTGTTGTAGAACTCGACGAGGATCAGCGAGTCGTTCACGACGATCCCTGACAGCGCGACGAACCCGATCAGGCTCAGGAACGTCAGGTCGTAGCCTAATAGCAGGTGCCCCCAGATCACGCCGACCAGCGAGAAGGGGACGACGAGCATCACGACCAGCGGCTGGAAGTAGCTTGAGAAGAGCCAGGCGAGGATGACGTAGATCATCACCGAGGCGGCCATGAACCCAAGCGGCAGCGAGCCGAAGGCGTCCGCCATCTGCTGCTGACGCCCGGCGGTCTCGATGATCAGGTCGGGGTACTTGGCGCGGACCTGGTCCAGTGGGCTCAGGCCCGTGCCGTCGTCACCGGTCGGGCTGTTCAGCTGTGAGGTGATCGTCTCGGGGCTGATCCCCGGGGCGACGCTGGCTTCGAGCGTGATCGCGCGCTGGCGGTTGAAGCGGTTGATGGTTGCGTAGGTCGTGCTCTCGGTGAAGTCGGCGACCTGGTCCATCGGGACGGGCACGCCGGTCGGGCTGACCAGCCAGGCGTTCTGCATCGCGTACAGGCTGCGGCGGGTCGCCTCGTCGGCACGGACGCGCACGTCGATGTCTTCCCGGTCGGCGGCGAAGACGTGGGCATCGATCCCGTAGAGATACCCGCGCACCTGCCGGGCCACTTCCTCAGAGGTGAACCCAAGCGCGTAGCCCTCGGGCTTGACGTGGTGCTGCAATTCGACCTGGCCGACGTCGTTGTTGTCGGAGATGTCGTGGACGCCCTTGTAAGAGGCGAGGCAGGTTTTGAGGTCTTCGATGGCGGCTTCCATGCGCTCGGGGGCATTGCCTCGGACCCGCAGCGTGATGTCCTTGCCCGCCGGGCCGCCCTGGATCTCCGAATAGGTCACGCGCTCGGCATCGTCGATCTGACCCTCCAGCCCCTGGCGTATCGACTCGATCACCAAGGTCGACTCGCGGTCGCGCTGCTCGACGGGTTTGAGTTCGATAAAGATCTGCGCGACGTGCGGGGCAAACGCCTCGGCGGCGCCGGTGTCGATGTTCGCCCGCTGTCCGATCACCGAACCGATCCCGCTGAACTCGTCCTGCGCCATCGCGACCGACTCGATCCGCCGGACGATCTCGTTGGTCTGCTCGATCGGGAAACCGATCGGCATGTTCACGTCGATGATGATGGTTTCGGAGTCGCTTGCGGGCAGGAAGTTGAACACGACGTACCCGCCGCGGACCATGCCGAAGGAGATCATCAGGATGCAGACCGCGCCGGCGAAGGCGATGTATCTGAAGTGCAGCAGGGTGCTGATGAGTTTGCCGTAGGCGGGGATCAGCCGGTCCTTGACGATGTGGTCTCGCCAGGCCTCGACCTTGCGGACCATGCTCACGCTCTTGCCGGGCTTTGACTTGTCGCGCTTGGCGAGGCTGTGGCCCATGTGGCTTGGGAGGATCAGCAGCGACTCGATCAGGCTCATGATCAGCGCACAGGCGACGACCCAGGGCAGCGCGCCCAGCAGGTCGCCGATCTGGCCGCGAATAAAAGTCAACGGCAGAAACGCGACCACGCTGGTCATCACCGTCGCGACGACCGGCCAGAAGACCTGATTGGTCCCGTTCTCCGCGGCTTCCAGCGACGGCTCGCCCCGGTCGTGACGGGCCTGGATGTTTTCCGCCACCACGATCGCGTCGTCGACCAACAAGCCTAATACAACGATCAGCCCGAACATCGTCAGCAGGTTCAGCGTGACATCCAGCCAGGACATCAGCACGAGCGTCCCCATGATCGCGGTGACCAGCCCGATGCCGACCCACATCGCCACGCGCCAGTTCAGGAAGATCAGCAGGGTCGCGAAGACCAGGATCGCGCCGTACTTCGCGTTCCGTAGCAGGAGTTCTAACCGCCCCTCGACGAATCGCGCCAGGTCGGTGTTGGGCGCCAGCGACGCGCCGGCGGGCAGGGGGTTGTTGGTGTTGACGCCGAGTTCCCAGGCCTTGAACCGGTCGAGCCCGCCCATGTTTTTTCGCATCCCCGGGAAGCGTACGGCGAGCCTCTCGGACAGGGTTGCGGGCTCGAACGGCTTGTCGTTCTGCCCGTC
Source organism: uncultured bacterium (assembly GCA_965368605.1). Classification (GTDB taxonomy): domain Bacteria; phylum Planctomycetota; class Phycisphaerae; order Phycisphaerales; family Phycisphaeraceae; genus JAJRRS01. Next base: position 8,101 of record CBDUNP010000013.1, read on the forward strand.
GACGTAGGCCCGGACCATCTCGGCGATCTTGACGATGTCCTGCTCGCCGACCTTGAAGACGGTCAGGCTCGTCGCTGGCTGGCCGTTGAACCGGAAGTAGAGCTGCTCGTCGACAAATGCGTCGGACACGTCGGCGACATCGCCGAGCTTGACGCTGCGGCCCTGAGTATCCGAGCGCAGCACGATGTCGCGGATCTGCGCCGCCTTCACGTCCACGCCCATGGTACGGACCTTGACGTTGCCCGTCCCCGTGCGGACCGTGCCGCCCGGGATATCCGTCATCCATCTTCGGACGGTGTCGGCGACCATCGGCAGGCTCATCCGGTGCTCAAGCAGCGCGCCGGAACGGACGTCGATGCGCACCTCGTAGTCGCGCACGCCCTCGATGAGGATCTCACCCATATCCGGCAGCGTGCGCAGGTCGTCGCGGATGCCACGGATCGCCCGCTTCATCGCCTGCTCATCCAGCTCGCCGTAGAGCGAGACGCGGATCACCGGGAGCTTGGGCTCCATCAATTGGGTCTGGATCTTTTCAGATTCTTCGGGGAGGTCGGTCAGCGAGTCGATCGCGCGTTCGATCTCGTCGAGGGCTTCGTCGGGGTCCGCGTCTTCGCGGAACTCGATGGTGATCCCGCCGCCGCCCTCGGTGAGCGTGGTGCGCAGCTCCTTGATCTCGTCGAGGTCAACGAGTTTGTCCTCGACCTTGATCGCGAGGGTTTCTTCAAGTTCGTCCGGGGTCACGCCGGGGTAGGGCAGGCGGACGGTCGCCATGTCCGGGTCGGACTCGGGGAAGAACTCGCGCCGCAGCGACATCCCCAACACCAGGCCTGCCAGCAGGATCGCGGTCATCAACAGGTTGACCGGGACGGGTTTGCGTACCCCAAAACCTGCCAGGCTCACGGCGTGCCTCCCCCGTCGGGAAGTCCTGCTTCATTTACCGGCACGGGCTGGACCGGCTGGCCGTCGCTTAGCGAGCGTGTCGGGTTGAGCACGACCTGGTCGCCGGGCTCGACGCCTCGTGACAGGACCGCCCACTGCCTGTCGGGCAGGCCGAAGTCTTTCAGTTCACCCTCGTAGGCAAAGGCCTCGACGACCTCGCTGCTGTGGATCATGTCGTCACGGATCAGCATGACCCGCTCGGTGCGGATCGAGCGGCGGGGGACGACGATCCTCGGCTGAACGGCGGACTCTACCACGACGCCGCTGACAAACACGCCCGGCGCAAGCCTGGCCTGATCCGTGTCGGCGTCGTTGGTGACCTCGACGTAGGCGGCGAAGGTGCGCGTGGCGGCGTCGTCTTCCGGGGCGATGCGTGTGACGCTGCCGGTCCAGGACAGGTCTGAGTCCGCGGTCGAGGTCAGCCGGACGGTATCGCCGACGCGGACGTGTGACCGTGCGTTGGCAGACAGGCTTAACGGCGTCTGGATGCGTTCGGTATTGACGACCCGGGCGACCCGCAGACCGGGCGCGAGGTTTTCGCCGACCTCGACATCGACCGCCTGGATCACCCCGTTAATCGGGCTCTTGATCTTGCAGCGGTCCAGGTTTTTCTGGGCGATGTCGGCGGAGGAAATCAGCCCGGCCTTCTGGGCTTCGAGCTGACTACGCCGTGGGCCGATGGCGGACAGTGTTTCCTCGATCTGGATCTTGTTGCGTTCGGAGGCCAGCGCCGCCCGCTCCGAGGCGTCCAGGTCTTTCTGGTTCGCGGCGGCTTGGCTGAACATCTCCTTGACCCGTGCCAACTCATCCTGCGCCAGTTTCATGTCCCGGGCCTGCACGTCCAGTTGCTGCTTGAGCGAGGCTTCGAGTGTGTCCAGCTCCTTGAGCTGCGCCTCAACACCGGCAAGGTTCTGCTGGGCGATCTTGAGTTGATTGACAAAGTCGCTGTCGTCCAGTTCGACCAGCACCTGTCCCAGTTCGACGGCGTTGCCTTCCCGCGCGATCGGGAGGACTTTCATAACGGTCGCGGTGACGCGCGCCGGGATGTTTGCCGAGTCGATCGCCTCGGCCGTGCCGTACCCGACCCATTGTCGGCCGATGGGGACGGGCTGGGCGGTGAAGCAGTTGACGCGCTGGTGGATCTGGTCGGGATCGACCACGGGGACGACGGCCTTGGTCGATGCCAGGAAATTGAATATCACCAGGCCGACGATTAATAGCGCCACCGCGATCGCGGCTCGTATTAAGACGATCGCGCGATGGCTGATTTCTTTCTTCATGTCTTCAGGTACCACGGATGCGGGGGGCTGAGCTATTCTGAGGGATGATAGCACGCCTCACGCGTCGGGTCATGGCACCGGCGGGTTTTCGCTATTTCTTCCCGAGCCCTGTCTTCCAGACCGGGTCGTGGTGGTTGTCTTCCTCGGGGGCGAACCAGCGTGTGAGGGTGGTTTTCTGTCGGGTGTAGAAGTGGACGCCCTCGTTGCCCTGGATGTGCAGGTCGCCGAAGAAGGACGCGTTCCACCCGGTGAAGGGGAACCATGCCATAGGTGCGGGCACGCCGACGTTGATGCCGATCATGCCGGCGTTGAAGTGCTGCTTGAACTGGCGTGCGGCGTAGCCGGAGTGTGTGAAGATCGACGCGCCGTTGCCGTATTCGCAGTTCCGGCCGATATCCAGGGCCGCGTCCAGGTCGTCGGCGCGGATGACGGACAGCACCGGGCCGAAGATTTCCTCTTTGGCGACGCGCATGGAGGGCTTGACGTGGTCGATGATGCTGGGGCCGACCAGGAAACCGTCGCCGTTGACGCTCTCTCGGCCGTCCAGGCGGACGGTTGCGCCCTCGCCCTTGGCGATGTCCAGGTACGAGCCGATCCGGTTGACCGCGTCGGTGTTAATCAGCGGGCCCATGTCGGCTTCGCTGCCATCGGTCGGCCCGGTCTTTAGGCCGCTTGCGTAGTCGTTGAGCTGATCGACCAGCGGGTCGGCGACGCTGCCGACGGCGACGGCGACGCTGCCGGCCATGCACCGCTGCCCGGCGCAGCCATACGCCGAGGCCGCCAGCGCCTTGACGGATAGCTCCACGTCGGCGTCGGGCATGATGATCAGGTGGTTCTTCGCGCCGCCGGCGGACTGCACGCGCTTGCCGTGCTGCGTCCCGACCTCATAGATGTATTTAGCGATCTTCGTGGAGCCGACGAACGACACCGCCGCGACTTCGGGGTGGGTCAGCAGGGCGTCGACGGATTCCTTGTCGCCGTGGACGATGTTGAAGACGCCGTCGGGGATGCCGGCTTCGACGAGCAGCTCGCCCATGCGGATCGACGACAGCGGGACTTTTTCGGAGGGCTTGAGGATGAACGTATTCCCGCAGGTCAGCGCGATGGGGAACATCCAAAGCGGGACCATGAACGGGAAGTTGTAGGGGGTGATCCCGGCGCAGACGCCGACGGGGTGGCGCATGGTTTCCGCATCGACTTCGCGTGCGATGTTGGCCATGGTCTCGCCCTTGATCAGGCTGGGGACGCCGCTGGCGAACTCGACCATCTCCAGGCCGCGCTGGACCTCGGCGCGGGACTCGGGGAGGGTCTTGCCGTGCTCCCGGGTGACCAGTTCGGCCAGCTCATCAAAGTGTTGTGCCATCAGGTCGCGGTAACGGAACATGATGCGTGCCCGCTCGACGACCGGGGTCTCGCGCCAGGCCGGGAGGGCGGCTGCGGCGGCCTCGATGACACGGTTGGTCTCCTCAGCAGACGCCAGCGGGGACCGACCGATGACCTGCCCCGTGGAGGGGTTGTGGATATCGCTGAACCGGGCCGAGGCGCTGTCCCGCCACTGGCCCCCGATAAGATTTTGCACGGTTTTCGCGTCGCTGGCGGTGTTCGGTCCTGACATGGGGCGTCCTTCTTAGTCTTAAACTTGCAGATCGGGGCATATGGAATCCACCATTATATGGTAAACTGTGATGTTTCATATGCCTTTTTTCAGGAGCCAGTTCCATGGCAAGAATCGTCCGCGGTGCGTTGATCCAGGCCGCCCTCTGCGAGCCCGTCACTTCTCCGGTTGCCAAGATCAAGCAGTCCATGATCGACAAGCACGTCGATATGATCGCCCAGGCCGCTGACAAGGGGGCCCAGGTCGTCTGTCTACAGGAACTTTTCTACGGGCCTTACTTCTGCGCCGAGCAGGATGTGAAGTGGTACGACCTGACGGAGCCGATCCCGGACGGCCCAACCACAAGACTCATGCAGGACCTGGCCAAGAAACACAAGATGGTGATCGTCGCCTCGATGTACGAGGAAGACCTCACCGGCGTGTACTACAACACCGCCGCGGTGATCGACGCCGACGGGACTTACTTAGGCAAGTTCCGCAAGATCCACATCCCGCACTGCAACCCCGGCTTCTGGGAGAAGTTCTACTTCCGCCCGGGCAACCTGGGCTACCCCGTCTTCGATACCAAGGTCGGCAAGGTCGGCGTCTACATCTGCTACGACCGGCACTTCCCCGACGGCGCACGCTGCCTGGGGCTCAATGGCGCTGAGATCATCTTTAATCCTTCCGCGACTGTTGCCGGGCTCAGTGAGTATTTATGGAAGCTCGAACAGCCCGCCCACGCGGTGGCGAATCAATATTTCGTCGGCGCGATCAACCGCCCCGGGACCGAGGAGCCCTGGAACATCGGCAAGTTCTACGGGCAGAGCTATTTCTGCGACCCACGCGGCCAGATCGTGGCTGAGGGCAGCCGGGACGATGATGACATCGTGATCGCGGACATGGATTTCGACATGATCCGTGAGGTTCGCAACACCTGGCAGTTCTTCCGCGACCGTCGGCCGGAAACCTACGGCCCGATCGTTCAGTTGTAACCACGGCCAAACCGTGACCGTGGGCCCTTCGGCGCTGTGTGCCGAAGGGGTATGACGTGCCGTGATAACGCTTGAGAATCCATGAGCAACGACGCGACCAACAACCAGATCATCTACGGGTTAAACGACCGGCCGCCGCCGATCCGCGCGGGTGTGCTCGCCGCCCAGCACGTCCTGACCATGTTCGGGTCCACCGTGTCGATCCCGCTGTTGTTCGGCCCGGCGATGGGGATGAGTCTCGAGCAGATCGCGCTACTGATCTCGTCGGTCATGTTGTGTAGCGGGGTGGCGACGTTTATCCAGGCGACGTTCGGCTCGAGGCTGCCGATCATTCAGGGTGTCTCGTTCTCGTTTATCGCCGCGTTCTTCGGGATCATCACAACGGTCGGGCTGTCCGAAGCACAAGGCGGGATGGGTGGCGACGGCGCGATGATGATGCAGTACATCGCCGGGGCGGTGATGGTCGGCGCACTGATCGAGATGACCATCGGGTTCAGCGGGCTGATGGGCTGGGTCCGGAAGCTGTTATCGCCGGTGGTCGTCGGGCCGGTGATCATGCTGATCGGGCTGGCGCTGTTTCAGCACGGTGCGCCCAAGGCCGGGACGGACTGGTCCATCTCCGGGCTGACGATGGGGCTGATTATCGTTTTCTCGCTGGTGCTGTCGCGCAAGAGCAAGCTTTTTCGGCTGTTCCCGATCCTGTCGGCGTTGATCTTTGTGGTCACGCTCTGCTGGGTGCTCGGTGCGGCGGGATTGTATGAGGAGGGTGATCCTTCCTATGTGGATCTGTCCGCGGTCGAGTCCAGCCCGTGGGTGCGCACCGATCCGTCCGAGATTTTCTTCCCCTGGGGCCTGCCGAAGTTTCATGTCGGGTTCATCATCGCGGTGATCGCCGGGTATCTGGCATCCATGATCGAGTCGTTCGGCGATTATCACGCCTGCTCGCAGATGGCTGGTGGCGGCGACCCGACGCCGAAACAGATCTCGCGCGGCATCGGCTGCGAGGGCATCGGCTGTTTCCTGACCGGCGTGTTCGGCGGGTTCAGCTCGACGAGTTATTCTGAGAACGTCGGGCTGGTCGGGCTGACCAAGGTCGGCTCGCGGTACGTCGTGCAGATCGGCGCGGTGATTTTGATCCTATTGGGTTTCTTCGGGAAGTTCGGCGCGTTCGCTGCGGCGATCCCCGGCCCGGTGGTGGGGGGGCTGTACTGCGTGATGTTCGGGCTGATCGCCGCCGTCGGCGTGCAACAGCTTGCCAAGTGTGACCTGCAATCCGACCGCAACCTGTTCATCGCGGGGTTCAGCCTGTTTATGGGGTTGAGTGTGCCTGCGTATTTTGCGTCGGTTGCCACGACAGACAACATGCAGGTCGGGCAGACGCTGGCGATGTATCAGCCGACCGTCGAGCCGTTGTTGGCGAGCCTGACGGATGGTATCAAAGGCGTGGTGGTTTCGATCGGCTCCACAGGGATGGCCGTCGCGGCGATCATCGGCTTGGTCCTCGATAACCTGATCCCCGGCACCCCAGAGCAACGTGGCATCAAGAGGCCCGGCCCCGGCGTATTGGTCCCCGAGGCCGGCGCGATCGGCGCGGGTGATGACTAATAAGATTAAGTAAGAGAAGTAGAAATCGAGGGCGGAAACGCACGCGAAAGGAAAACGATTATGACCACAGCACACTCCCAACCCAAGACCGTCTCGCTGCCCGTGTGCGACCACACACCTACGCCCTACACCGGCCCGTCGCGCGACGAGGTCATCGCCTTACGCACGCAGTACGTTAATCCGGGCGTGTTGACGTATTACAAGTCCCCGATGATGATCGTTGAGGGGAAGATGCAGTACGTCTGGGACGAGAAGGGCACACGCTACCTCGACGCCTTCGCGGGGATCGTCACGGTCAGCGTCGGGCACTGCCATCCGAAGATCATCGATAAGATCAAGGCCCAGAGCGAGACGCTTCAACACACCACGACGATCTACCTGCACCCGGCGATCGCGCAGTTTGCCGAGAAGCTCGCGTCCAAGATGCCGTCCACCGAAGACGGCCAGCCGCTTGATAAGAGCTACTTCACGAACTCCGGCAGCGAGGCGAACGAGGTCGCGATCCTGTCATGCCGCGAGCATACGGGGAACATGCCCGTCATCGCCCAACGCAACGGCTATCACGGCGGGACCAGCGTCCCCATGGGCCTGACCGCGCACGGCAACTGGAAGTTCAAGTCCAACCCGAGCCTGGATGTCCACCACACCCACCCCGGGTATTGCTACCGATGCCCGTACGGGCTGGAGTACCCGTCGTGTGACCTCAAGTGCGCCAAGGACATCAAGAACGTCATCCAGTACCAGACGGCCGGCCAGATCGCCTGCTTCATCGGCGAACCGATCCAGGGCGTCGGCGGGACGGTGGTGCCACCCAAGGAGTTCTTCCAGGTCGTCTACGAGATCGTCCGTCAGCACGGCGGGCTGTGTATTGCTGACGAAGTTCAGGGCGGCTTCGGTCGAACCGGCAAGCACTTCTGGTCACACCAGGCGTTCGGCGTCAAGCCCGACATGATCACGATGGCCAAGGGCATTGGCAACGGCTCGCCGCTGGGCGCGATGACCACCACCGCCGACATCGCCAAGAACATGGCCAACAAGATCCACTTCAACACCTACGGCGGCAACCCCGTGAGCATGACCCAGGGCCTGGCGACGCTGGAAGTCATCGAAGAGGACGGCATCCAGCAGAACGCCGACACCATCGGCTCGCACATCAAGCAGGGCCTTGAAGCGATGCAGGATAAGCACGGCTTGATCGGTGAGGTCCGCGGCATGGGCCTGATGCTCGGCGTCGAACTGGTCACCGATCGCAAGGCCAAGACGCCCGCCACCGCACAGGCCGCCGATGTCATGGAGCTCTGCCGCGACCGCGGCCTGATCATCGGCAAGGGCGGGCTCTTCGGCAACACCTTGCGGATCAAGCCCCCGATGTGCATCAACAAGGACGACGCCGACTTCATGCTTGCGGTGCTGGATGATGTGCTGGGCGAAGTCGCAGCGAAGAACTGAATTAATAATTAATAACAAGATAAGCTTTCGACCAGGAGATAATACATGGCTGACCTGAGTGTAAACGTTAACGGCCTGAAAATGCCCAACCCCTTCGTGATCGGCTCGGGCCCCCCGGGGACCAATGCCAACGTCATCGGCAAGGCATTCGATGAGGGCTGGGGCGCGGTGATCGCCAAGACCGTCAGCCTCGATGCCTCCAAGGTTGTCAACGTCGCCCCGCGCTACGGCCGGCTGCGCGGCAACGACCGCAAGGACATCTTTGGCTGGGAGAATATCGAGCTCATCTCCGATCGCAGCTTCGATGTCTGGATCGATGAGTTCAAGCAGATCAAGGACAAGTACCCCGATGGCATCCTGATCGCATCGATCATGGAAGAGTTCAACAAGGACGCATGGATCGAGATCGTTGAGCGGTGCCAGGACTGCGGTGTGGATGCCTTCGAGCTGAACTTCTCCTGCCCGCACGGCCTGCCCGAACGCAAGATGGGTGCGGCGATGGGCGAAGACCCCGCGATCCTCGAAGAGGTCTGCACCTGGGTCATGGGCGCTACGAAGATTCCCGTCTGGGCCAAGATGACCCCGAACGTGACCCACATCGAAGACCCGACCCGCGCCTCGCTCAAGGCCGGCTGCGACGGAATCGCCGCGATCAACACGATCCGCAGCTGCATCGGTGTGAACCTGGAAACACTCCGCCCCGAGCCTTCTGTCGAGGGCTACACCACACCCGGCGGTTATTCCTGTAAAGCCGTCAGGCCCATCGCGCTGCGCATGTGCATGGAGATCGCCAAGGTCATCAAGGAAGAGTATCCGGGCCGAACGCTCTCGGGCATCGGCGGCGTCGAGACCGGCGAAGACGCGGCGCAGTTCATCCTCTTAGGCAGCGACACCGTCCAGGTCTGCACCGGCGTCATGAAGTACGGCTACGGCATGGTCAAAACCATGTGCGACGAATTAAGCGCCTTCATGGACAAGCACGGCTTCAATACCATCGACGACTTCAAGGGCCACAGCGTCCAGTACTTCACCACCCACGCCCACCTGGTCGAGCTCCAGGCCAAGGCCAAGGCCGACGCCAAAGCCGCCGCCGCGAAGAAGAAGATGGTCGCCGAGGACGCCGAGTGGTCCGGCGATGACTTCGTTAAACAGTCTGATGCGTTGGGGAGCAACTGAGCAGCGTTTCAATACTTTACGATTGATATTACGCAGGGCCGCATCGAACACGATGGGGTCCTGTCATTTTTCATGATGCGGTGATTTAGAAATGTGTTGCCGGGCGTGTCAGCAGTTTGCCGTGTGATTGTTCGCCGACGAACGCGCCGTCGCGGGCCTGGATTTTTCCTCGGACGGTGACGACGCTGGGTCGGCCCTTGATCTCCCAGCCCTCGAAGCCGGAGTAGTCGACGTTCATCTGCTGGGTCTCGGCGCTGATCTTGCCGCGGTAGTCCGGGTCGTAGACGACGAGGTCGGCGTCGGCGCCCTCGGCGATATCACCCTTGCCTGTCAGGCCAAAGAGCTTGGCGGAGTTGGTGGAGGCGACGGCGACGAACTGGTTGAGGGTGATCTTGTTCTCACAGACGCCGTGGGTGTAGAGCAGGTTGACGCGGTCTTCGATGGAGGGGATGCCGTTGGGAATCTTGGTAAAGTCTGCGCCGCGTGCGGGGTGGCCCATGTCTTTCTGGCCGACGAAGTCGAACGGCGCGTGGTCCGTGCCGACGGTGTCGATCCGGCCGTCGGCGAGCGCCTGCCAGAGGAAGGTCTGGTGTTCCTTGGATCGCACCGGCGGGCTCATGACGTATTTTGCGCCCTCGAAGTCGGGCTTCTGCGCGTAGGTGTCGTCGATGACCAGGTAGGGGATCACGGTTTCGATCTTCACGTCAACGCCTCGCAGCTGTGCCGCGACCGCGTTCTCGACGGCGGGGCGGTTGCTGGTGTGGACGATGTAGCCGGCCGCGCCGGTCGATTCCAGGAACGTGCAGAAGTGGTGCACGCCTTCGGCCTCGACGGTGACGGGGCGCGAGGGCTCGTGCCATTCCGGGCCGACCTTACCATCGGCGACCAGCTCGGCCTGCTTGGCGGCGATGAGGTCCGCGTTCTCGCAGTGCGCGGTGACGATCACGCCCAGTTCCTTGGCGAGGCTGAGCGTGTTGTAGAGCTCGTCATCGGTCACGCCGAACGCGCCTTTGTAAGCCAGGAAAACCTTGAACGAGGTCATCCCCTTGGCGACCAGGTCGCGCAGTTGTTTCTCGGCCGAGTCGTCGTAGCGTGTCACGCCCATGTGGAAGGTGTAGTCGCAGGCGGAGTTGCCGGCGGCCTTGCCGTTCCACAGCTCGAACGCTTCGGCGGGCTCTTCCGTACGGGCGGGGCAGCACATCTCGATAAACGTCGTGGTCCCGCCGACCAGCGCGGCCCGGCTGCCTGAGGCGTGGTCGTCTTTGGAGTAGGTTCCCATGAACGGGAGGTAGATGTGGACGTGCGGGTCGATGAAGCCGGGGAAGACGTACTTGCCCTTGGCGTCGATGACTTCCGCGCCGGCGGGGGCGTCGATGTTCGGCGCGATCTTGGTGATCGTCTCGCCTTCGCAATAGATATCGGCGGTGTAATCGTCGGTCGCGGTGATGATCCGGCCGTTCTTGATGAGCAATGACATGAGGCACACAACCTTTCCGTGAGATGATTTTGCACGGAGATTGTGGGCGTTAAAGGGGTTATATGCAAGTCCGACGCGGGGGGTCGTGGGGGTGGGGGCGGTGTGTGGTTGATTGTGGCGAGGGGAGGCCCACGTTCTAAGAACGTGGGCTTCGGTGGGGTTATGAAAAATTATTCGATGAGTGTGGATTGGATATGTGCTGTGTCGTCGGTGTGTACGACGGCGGGGCCGTTGCCGAGGTGTGCGATGCTGTAGACCGCCAGGCAGATCGCTGCGCCGACCGCCACCGTCAGGAGGGCTGCCTTGAGCGGGGTGGGGCCGAAGGGTGAGGGCTCGGGCCTGAAGGCCTCGGGGTCGCCGCTGACCATCGCCATCTTGCCGAGTTGGAAGTTCAAGGCGCTGGGCGCGGCTTGTGTAGTCTGTGAAGCGAACAGGCTGGTCAGCGCCGTGGCGGACACGATGTACCCGGCCTTGCCCAGTTGTTTGCGTAGTTCGATCAGGCCGGCCTTGATGCGTCGGCAGATCGTGGCGGTCGAGGTCTTTGTTTCCTTGGCGAGCTGACGCTGGCTCTTGCCGTTCAGGAAGTGCTCGGTGAGTAGGATGCGTGTGTCTTCGGGGAGCTGGGCCAGTGCTTCGTCGATGTGTGGCGAGAGGACGGTCCAGCTCGGCGGGTTGGCCTGGCCGTGGTAGTAGCGGTGGCTGAACCGCCGTTCGCGTTCCCGGCGTTGTCGCGCCTTCTCGCTGCGCAACACGTCCAGGCATCGGCGGGTCGCCGTCTTGTGCAGCCACGCACCCAGCGACCGGTTGACCGTGGCCGGCGCGCGCATCAGCCGATAGAACGTGTCCTGCGAAGCGTCTTCCGCGAGCCCCTTGTCGTGCAAGACACGCAGGCAGGTGTGGTAGACCATCGCGGTGTGCCGGCGCACGATCTCCGCAAACGCCTCCGGGTCGCCCTCGTCGGCGTAGCGTTTGATCAGATCAAGATCGGCCTC
>CBDUNP010000014.1:0-19573 GCA_965368605.1 uncultured bacterium
GTAGAGGCCGTTTGCTGACTGTCACGGGACGGGGGTTCGACTCCCCCCGGCTCCACTTTGCGCGACTCGCGTAAAACCTGCGTTTCTAGGCGTTTATCGCTGTTATCGCAGGTTTTATGCGGCTCGGCGTCACTTACAGAAAACCGCGTTTTCCGCCCGTTTCCGGGGGTGTCCGACGTGGTTCGGTGCGCATTTCGGTGCGCATTTGTCCGGCCGGTGGCGCGGTCTAAGTCCTCGGCCTTGACGTGCCTTGCGTAGTGCGAAAGGCTCACTTTCGGGTCGTGTCCCATCCACAGGCCGACCACGTTTAGCGGGTGGTGGTCGTACCAATCTGTCTCACAACTCGAGCGCAGGGTCTGCCACAGCTTCGCCCACGGCGTCACCTTGGCCTTGCGCCATATCTCCCGCATACGCCGTATAACGGCACCTTTGCCGGTGATGGTCACTAGGTGCGTTTCTCCCGGCTCGGCTTCGTCAAACCGGGCCTGAATCAGCGTCATAAGCTCGGGACAGATAGGCACCACGCGTGCGCCTTTGCCGCCGGTGCCTTCAGTCTTGGGTGCGGTGACGTATAGCACCGCTTGGTCGTGGTCCACGTCGCCGAAGGTCAATGGGTGCGTTTCACTCGGGACGCGCAGGCCGGCGTATCGTGCCAAGCCGATTAACAACGGCCATTCTGCGCCGGGTGCGGCCTCGATTACCTTGGCGATTTCGTCGCGGGTGACGTACCGCTTGTAATCGCTTGGCGTGCTGCCGCTGTCCACGTCGTCAAACGGGTTATTGTCCAGTAGCCCACGCTTCACAGCCTCGGCGAATATGGTTTTGACGTTGCCGCCGTGTGTTCGCCGGGTCGCCAGCTTGAGCGTACCGAGCGTACCCTGCCACGCTTTCGCGTGCTGGCCGGTGATGGCGTGTAACGCTGTGCCTGGGTCGAAGTGTGCCAGTAGCTTCGCCTCGGTCTGCTTCAGCTTGCGCAGGCTCTCCGGCTTTATCTCCCGCTTGCGCTCGTCAAGGTACAGGGTCAACCAGTCGCCTAGCGTTGTGCGGTCCCGGCGCGTCACCAGACCCACGGCCGCCAGCTTGTCGTGTAGCTTGTCGTCAAGGTCACGGACCCACAGCGCCACGTCCCGGCTCGGCTTGCAGCCGGTGACGGCGCAGCTTGCGAGCGCCTCCACCTTAATCAGCACCGCCTCGGCGTCCCGCTTGGCTATCTTGCCGAGCGTGATACTTTGCACCTTGCCGGTCTGGTCCGCGAACCGGATAAACCTTGAGCCGTTGCCGCGTGTCGTTAGGTTTGCCATTTTGTACCCTTCGGTGCCTAATTATTTCTTAAATACGCCTGTCCACTTTCGCCCGGTTTCGTCACGGACGATTACGCACTCGACAGAATCAAGGTCCATATCTTCCACACCGTGATAAGCGTATGCCGTCGCGCTTTCACCCTCGTTTATTCTGTTTGTAGGATTCCAGTCGGCCTTCATCAACATATCGGTGTCGGAATTGCGCATCTTCAGGCAAGCCAATTCTACGCTAACAGGACGCCGGCCCAAGTTTCTTGCGATTACAACTATGTGCGGTATATGATCCCGATGACCATGTGCATCACGTTCGGTTGAACGCATATCAGCCCGCGCCTCTACTACAATCTTGGTTTTGTCTCGCATGACAGACCAGCATGAAAATCCCGCCGCCGCCGTCGCCACCGCCACGCTGTATAGGGTCGCATAGTCATTAAAAGTCCAATCCACGGCCTAGCCTCGCTTTCGTTTCGGTCGCTTCACAGTGATAGTCACGCCAAGGTACGCCGCCAGCCGTTCGGCCACGTCCACAGTTAATACTTGCTGGCCTGACATGAACCGGGACAGGCCGCTTACCGTGACGCCGCTGCCTCGGCCTATCTCATTCAGGCTTTCGCCGCTTTCGTCAACGGCTATTCTTAATTCGTCGAGTAGTACACTCATGCCAATATGATACCGCCGCTATTGCTGATTAGCAATAGCCATGATTTACTGTGTATTTCGTGTATCAGCCGTCCGCCAAGTCGATTCCCTCAGCCTCCGCCACGATCCGCAGCCGATCCCGGCCTTGGAGGAACTCCAACAGGCCCTTTACCCGCCGGTGGTCCGCACGGGGAAACGGGGTCCAGCCCCGGAAGTCGTCGCCCGCGCACAAGTCGTTAATCGGGGTCCAGGTGCCGCAGGACTTGGCGAACTCAACCCCAACAACCTCGCCGTCGCGCAGGCCGATGATCTCGTGCGCGCTGGTGTCGAAGACGATTCGGACGCCTTCGTGTGTCCCTAGGTAAAGGTGGTCGCCGATCCAGTCGGATGATTCTTTCATTCTTGTTCTGCTTTCGCCAATTCCGCAGGCGTCTTGCCGGTCGAAAGCCGTTGGCAGACGTTGATCATGTAGCTGTCAACAACCCTCTGGATGTCCGACGCCGGCAGACCGACCAGCTTGTCGGCCAGGTCCGCCCCGACGCCCGACAGGTGCGCCCGGATGCGTGCGGATCGCTCGGCGGCTTGGGCCTCGGCCTCGTCGGCGGAAATTAACGTGTCTCGCAGCGCTTGATTTTTTAATTCCCAGCTATCCGCCATCGCTGATTCTTTGCGAGTCCTCGCCGCCCGCAGGCCTTCATCCTCGGGGTCAATGTGCCGACCCTGCTCGCCGGTCAGGCCAACCGACTTCATCCAGGCCGCGACTTCCGTCGCGTCGAACTTGTGGCCCCGTCCGGGCTTGCCGGGCGTGTGCGGGCAGCCAGCGCCGGCGTACCTTTGCAGCGTCGATCGAGAAATCGACAGCGCTTCGCAGGTTTCGGCGGCGGAGTCGGTGCGGGTCGTTTTTGTTTTGCCTTTGCTCATGGCTACCTCACTTATCAGGTTATTGCGATACAAGTCGCTGAAGGATCGGCGGCTCGATTAACCGCGTACCGCCGGGGGTGTAAAGATCGTTAGGGGGGGTACCCCACCCCCGGGGGGCCTCCCCGCTTCGCCCTCGCCTCGCCTTGATGTCGCTCGCTGTCTGCATCGTGATTCTCAAACCCAGGCCATCGACGCTAGCCGGTGGCTGGGGATGCCGCGCCTGTTGGAGATTATTAACACGGCTTCAAGCGGACGCCCCAGGGCCAAGGATTGCCCAACGTCCACAAACGCAGACGCAGCCGTTAAGCCGCGCCCGCGCGTGTCAGTCTTCGTCATCGCCGACCGCCTCCTCGATCATCGCCCGGGCCACCTCGGCGTCGGCGTCGGTCAGCGTGCCGCTGGTCGGTACGTCGCTATCAGCCACGCCCATGTCGTTGACGGCAGCCTGCTTGTGCTGCTCAAGGATGTGCTGATAGAGGCTGTCGCGGTCTGCGAACCTGTCCCGCACCATTGACTGGAACGGCTCGCAGCAGTCATCGGACCAAAGGTAATCGGTTGTGGCCTCGGCGCGCTCGGCTAGGGTTGGTGATCGTTTCATGCGAACCCCCCCGCGTCAATCTGGTGAACTAGCGCCTCAAGCTGTTCCTGTTGCCGGGCAGCTATGCGCTTCAGTTGGTCATCCGTCACACCCTCGAAGGGTGACAGGGCTACCGGCTCGGTGATCCGTAGCGGCTGCGGGTCGGGGGGTTGTTCGTTCAACAACTCACTGCCGCGCCCGGCCTTGACCATCGAATCGACGTATGCCGAGTAGACCGGCCACACCCTGAACCGCGCTTGGCAGTCGTTGGTATTGCTGTCCCAATTGTTTCTAGCGATCTCTGCTGCGTTCATATCTGACCTCGCCTGACTTGGCCGTGATATCGGTATGCGGGTGTTCTGATGCAATTCGTGCAGTGGTCCGCGTCCGGCGTCGGCGTTTCGGCCTCGGCCTTTTGCGGTTGGGGCGTTTCTTCCTCGGCGTCGCCGGGCGTCGCGTCGGTCGGCTCATCGGGTGCGGTTAATCCCACGGTGATAGCCGCCCTGGCCGATCCGCTCCGCCGTCATTGGTGGTGTCGATCTGCCGGGGGCGCGCGGTGGTGGTCGGCCTCGCGCTGGTCGCGGGCTTGGGTTTGGGTTGCTCGGCCTTCTCGGCGGCCACTCTCTCGGCGATCAGGTAAGCCCGGTAGGCCTCCCGCGCGTGAAACTTGCCGTTGCAGTTGTTGGTGTTCTGCCACCAGTGATCTTCAACGATCTTGTCCACCTCGTGCCGAATCTGGTTGTACTGTTTTTGTCTGACGATCATTTTTAAGATTTCCTGTTACTTGCCCATGTAGTGTTTGATGACGTGCGAGTGCACGCCCGATTCGCGCAGCTGTTCCAATGCCAATTTTGCGGACTCGATCCCCTTGGCGGCGGTCAAGGCTTCGCTGTGCCGCTCGCGAAGCTCGCGCGTTTCCTTGATGGATTTACTCAGCCGCGCCTGTGTCTCGGGGGAACTGCGCCCGGACCTCAGAAGCTCCTCGCAGGCGGCCACCGCCCTGCCCAGCTTTTCGGCGTTGCCGTCCGACACCAGGCGCACCGCCTCGACCAGACGCTCGCTCAGGTTTTTTATTGTGTCTTTTTCGATCTGCCTCAAACTCTTTTCGGCCTTGCCGCCATCCGCCTTGATCTTCGTCGCGTGACGCTTGCTGCGGTCCGCTTGCGCAAGGTCTTGCTCCAGGTTCGCGCCGATGGCGGCGGCAAACGTGCGTGCCTCGACCGCGCGCTCCAAGCGCTTTACGGCATCGGTTTCATCGGCGAAGGCGATTAGGGCCTCGGCGTACCGCTTGAAAATCGCGGCGCGGTCGCTTGGTTTTGTTACTGGCATCGTGTTATTCCTCGGGGTTGATTGTTTGCTCTAGGCGTTCCGCGATCTCGTGGACGCGCTTTAGTTTTTTGTGTGCGGCCTGTATCCGCTTCCTGACGGCCTCGCCGCTCAGGCCGTGCCATGTACCGACTTGGCGGTAACTGTGGCCCTCGTCGACCTGGCTCATCATGCGGGTCGTCTGCTCGCCGATTAGCACCGTCATCAGTGCGGCGGCGAACGTGTCCGCCCGGTCGCGGTCGAGTAGGCCGGAAAAACACGGCCCCTCTACACTAAGCCCCTCGGCGTCAAATATCCGGTTGTCGATCTCATAATCGTCGAGCAATAGGGGCTCGGCGTCGGGGTTGGGCGCGATGTCTTCGTCGGGGTCAAAGTTGGGGTTGTGGATCATCGTTGTAACTCCCCATACCACTCGGCAAGTTGCTCGCATTGCTCGGCGGTCAGGCTGCCCCGGCGGTGGTGTTCGCTGACCCCCGCGTAAAACCCCTCCCGGTCGATCCCCTCGTCGTTGCCAAACGCCTCTCCCATGTTTGCCGGGGACAGCGGTTCGTAGCTGGTTGATGCCGCGAAACGGCCAGGCTCGTGCAATAGCTTAAATATGGCCACTTGCGGGTTGGCCTCTGAAGGGTAGAGCGTGACCAGAACGCCAGCCGCCAAGCCTGCCTGCCAGTGTCCGGCGTCAAAAATCAGGTCTCCGGGTTTGCATTTCTGTTTCGTGTTCATTGTCAGCGTTCCTTTGGTTGGGGATAGGGGGGGATGTCATACATCAGGCTCAGTGATTGCGGTGTTTCTTACGATTGCGCCCAACTCGGTAAATCGCAGGGTGCCGGGTTCCAGCTCGAAGCCGAGCGCCCAGCCGCCGCCTTTGCCGTTTCGGGATTTGAGTATCCGTAGTGTGCGCGTGATCTCTGCCGCCTCGGGTAGCGGGTCGCCGTATCGCCGGACGGTCGCGCTCTTGGGGTCCCGGTGGTGTTCCAGCATTAACACGGTGTGGCTAAACCTCGACCACGCCGCGCCACCGGCCACGTCGTCAAGGCTCGGAATACCGCCGCCGTTGTTACGCTTTCGCGGGTGTGTCACCAGCACCAGGCTAGCGCCGGTGCGGTCGAGAATCGGGATTACCGTGTGGAGAAACTTCTGCGCGTCGGCCCACGGTGCGTCGGTGGTGGTTGCCGCCGTTACTGGGTCGATGAATAGCACGCGAGCGCCGGCCTCGGCTTTGTGTTCTACCCATTGCGTCAGTTGAGCCAGGCTCACCGGGTCAGTCGGCGCGTCGTCAATCCGCCGGCCGATGCCGTCCAGCCATGCCGCGTGTTCGGTGTGGTGCGCCAGCACGTCGGCCGGTCGCGCCTTGACTTGTTCAAGGTCGGTCAACCATGACGCGCCAACACGCTGCGCCAACAGACGCCGCAGGTGATACGGCCGGTCCTGCTCTAGCTCAAACACCGCAATCGGCACGCCGGCGTCGTGCAGGTGCGCGGCAAGTTCCAACTTCCAGAATGTTTTGCCCGCGCCGCCTTCGCCGCACAACACCGTCACCGCGCCCGGCAGTAATGCCTGGGTCCCGATGGATGCCAGCCGCCACGGCATCGGCACGGCGCGCCGGGTGCCGTCAATCTCAGCTTCCAGCACGCGCCGCAGGTCCGCCGCAGGTCCGCGTACCTCGGCGTTGTCCGCCGCCGCCGTCAGGTCGTCAAGGTCCGCGCCTGCCTGCCGCCACGCTCGCAGGTCTTTGTGCGGGTCCGGTGGGTGGAATGCCCGCACGCAGCCGACCACGGACACCAGCCGCCGCGCCAATCGCTGCGCCGCCGCTTGGGTGGTTTCCCGCGCCTTGC
Organism: uncultured bacterium; assembly: GCA_965368605.1. GTDB lineage: Bacteria > Planctomycetota > Phycisphaerae > Phycisphaerales > Phycisphaeraceae > JAJRRS01. The sequence continues at coordinate 6,600 of CBDUNP010000014.1, forward strand.
TGCCTGCCGGGTCGTTATCCGTGACAATCCAAACTTCCCGGTATCGGTATGCGGCCAGCCAGTCAGCTATGACATCCTCGGCGGTCGTGCCGGAATTGTTCGGCCTCCCGATAGCGTCCACGCCGCAATCCAGCAGCGCCGCCGTGTCTGTCGGTCCCTCACAGATTGCCAGCACGCCGTCACCGGCCAGGTCCGCCGGTATGAAAATACCGTCGCGGCTCCCGGTTTCCGCATATTTCCGGTCACCGCACCGCAGACGGATGCCGGACACCGCGCCGGTGTGGTCCCGCATGGGATACGAGAATGCGCCGTCCCGCACGCACCAGCCGAGCCGCAGCCGCTCGAGCGCCGCCGCGCTTAGTCCGAGCCGGTCGCTTTCCTCTTGCCGCTGTGCCGCTGTAATCGCGGCGTGATAAGTCCGCGCCCGTTTGAGCATATCCGGCGTCGGTGCGGTCGGTGGCGCGTCCTGTGCCTTTGTGGTCGGCCTGTGTGGCGTCTGTGCCTGCCGCGCCTCCCGCAGCACCTCGGCCACGTCCCGGCCCTCTGCCGCCGCTCGTATGTCGAATATGTCGCCGCACCAGTCGCATGCGTGACATTTCACGCGCCACGCGCCGCCGTCGTCCTGATAGGCCGCCGCGCTCGGGTTTCTGTCGGGGTGTGCTGGATCTGGACATTGCCACCGCTTGCCCTTACAGATTGAACCAGCCGCCGCAAGTTCAGCCTCGAGCGCGCCACGGTCAAGGCGCAGGTCGTCTAACGGGTCGGGTCGGGTCATAAGCCTAAATCCTCGTTAGTGGGTTCAACTAGTGGCATGTCCAGCGCGCCTAGCGGCTCGCTGAAGTTGTGCCAATGCTTGATTAACGCCTCCCCGCTCGCCGTCGCCTTCGGCCAGGTCGTGCGGTATCGCTCATGCCGCAGCCGCACCTCGTCCGGTGTCGCTCCAAGGTCGCGCAGGTCGCGCACCAGCTTGCCGGCACGGGTTGCGTGTGGCCTCGCCACGGTCCCGCCAAACCACAGCGCCGCCACGGTGTCCCATAGCGGGTCCGGTTGCCGGGGTGTCCTTGGCTTTTTCGTTGCAGGCCGCTTGCGTTTAGGCGCTTCGGTAGTGGGTGTGTTGAATGGGTGAGTAAATGGGTTAGTTCTGTGTGGCGTTTTTACCACTAGTCGGGTGCGACTTTTACCACTAGTTCTAGTGGCGGAGTTACCACTAGTCGCGCCGCTGCCACTAGTGGCGTTATTAACACTAGTCGGTATCCGATGGACGGTGTAGCGGGTCGTGTCTCTGGTCCCGCCGCCGGCACGGTCACGGCTCCACAGTCCGCGCTCCTCACCCTCGGCAAGCGCTCTCGCAAGGTTACGCCGGTCGCAGCCGGTGCGCCTCGCCAAGGTCGTCAGGCTCGGCCACGATTTGCCGGTCTTGTTATCGGAGTACCTTGCCAGCACCAGCCACAGCCTAAACAATCTCGCCGGTATCATCGCCGCCGGCGCGTCGGTGTCCCGGTCGGTGGGTAGTGCCTCAATCACAGCGTCAATCCATCCGGTCCAATCGCTCATCTTTCCACCTCCCAGCCGCAGCCGTAACGAGCCACGCCGGCGTACACCAGCACGTCACCGCGCCGAACGTACACCGCGCGCCTCGGGTCGTGCCGGTCCTGTCGCGCCTCGGGGTCGATAGATAAGGCAAGGCGTCGCAGGCTTTCCCGCACGATGCACTGCGTACCGTCGTGCGGTCCGCCGCCTGTAAGTTCTAGCCATACAAGTTTCGATGTCACCGGCTCACCTCCCGGTCTTGGCGTTGGCGGTCGATATAATCCGATAGGTCGGCGGGTGAGAATCGCACCGACTGCTTACCGACTCGGACAAAGGGAAGTTCGCCAGCGCGGCACAGCGTCCGCACGGTCCGCTCGGTCACGCCGAGCGCCTCGGCCACTTCGTTATATTTCAACAAACGCGGGATCGTGTCCGGTGGGTGGGGGGCGGTCATGCGTCACCGCCTGCCGGACATCCGGCCTCAATCCAGCTTTGAATTCGGTCGCGCTGCCACCTCACCAGCCGGCCGATTCGCACCGGCTGCGGTAAGCGTTTGTCCTCGGCCAGTCTAAAGACGTGACGCGGTGAACAATCCAGCATGTCGGCCACACTATGCACGTCGAGTAGTGCGGCCGGTTGCTTGCGTGTTGGGTCTTGGATCTCGGCCATGTTAAATACTCCACGGGTCCAGCAGCACGCTGCGACCACGGGAGTATTTTGCTACGGACTGACAGGCAGAAAACTAGGTTCTAGGTATCCTGTCAGCGTCGATGACAGAAGGTGAATAAAAAAGCCTAGAAAATACTAGGCTTGCGACACGAACATTATTTTTGACAGAAAACTACGCCGGGCAGATAACTATGCACTGCCGGTATTCTGCGCCCGTGATTCGGCCCACGACTTCCACGCCCTTGCCGTTTTGTACTCTAGGCCTTCGTCGTCCGCGACCATTCTCAGGGAAGCACCCTCGGCCTTTCGCTCGAGCCATGTGTTATAGAACGCCATTCTGTCTTCGGCCTCCTTATTGCTAATTGGTGGCCTGCCACCTTTGTTTCTTTCATCAAATTGCTTCTTTATTCTTTTTCCCCGTGCCACCTCCCCGCTTGCGAGATTAAGCTGCTCGGCCAGGACGCGCAGCCGTTCGGCCTCGGCATCGGTCAGCGTGTCCCGGTGCCGCTGCCTGTCGCAGGTGCGCATCACGGCTTGCAGCCTGGAGCGCATATCCCGTGCCTCGGGTGGTAGGCGGTTGTAGGGTAGTTGCAGCGGCAGTGCCACGCCGAGCGCCTCGGACGTATCCAGCACACCGGCCGCGTTGGCTATGTCGCTTATCAGGTCGTACCCGACTACAGCACCGGCGCTTTGCAGGTTCAAGGCTCGGTGCATCAAGCCGACAAGCTCGGACGTATCCGGTAGCTCCTTGAACGTCCACGCCGCGAGCCGGTCCCGTTGTGGCTTGGTGTCCCGTTCGTATGCTTCGCGTTTCGTTTCCGCCGGTGCCTGGGCGCGTATTTTCTTGGACATGGTTCTAGCCTCGTTTCCCGGGTCGGCCCGGACGGCGCGTGTGAGGCTAGATTCACACACACCGCCGGGTCGCTTAACGCTGGCCGGCGTCGTCCCGGTGGTTCTATTTCGTTTCGTCGCGCCACGCCTTGGCGCGGGTCTGCATTTCCTCGGGTGTAAGTTTCAGTTTGCGGTATGACTTCGGCCGGGTGACATATTCGCGCTCGGTGCGGCCGCTGGCGAAAAAGAATACCTCGTCGCGTGCCACGGTCGCCGTCACAACTTCCGGCCGTTCCAGGTGCGGCATGCGCACGGCAAACCAGCACGCGCAGCCAAGTGAATCGGTCCACGCCATCCCATGAACGCGCCGGTGGGGGTGTTTGCCGGCCACGCCACGGTACAGCGTGAATCGGTCGCCGGCCGGCATCGGGTCGCCGGCTGCTTGCAGCTTGCGCCGGTCACAGGCCCACAGCACGTCCTGAACATAAACCGCCGGAAAACCGGCGTTATTCGTGCGCGATGCGGTCCACGCCTCGGCTATGCATTTTTCCAACATGCCGCGCGACTTCAACGCCATCCAGTTATCCAGGACCAGGCCGAGCGCGTACAGATTATTATGCGTTGCAAAATTGAAGTCGCCAGCGTCGCGCTCGATGAACGCGCGGCACGCCCCGTGATGGCCCTCCGGGTTTCGGATTCTGCGCAGGTCCAACTGGACAGTCCGGCCATCGGCCTCTACTCGATAGACGCCTTGGCCCTCGTGGGTGACGCCAGGCAAGCCGGCCACGCTCGCCGCCTGCCACGCCGGCACAAGCTCCAGCACGCGTTGCCCCGTCTCGGGGTGCCGCCGACCGGTGTCGCGGGTCGGTATGGGGTCGGTATGGTTCACGCCGTCCACAGGCACCGCCAGCCGTGCGAGCAGGTAGCCGTCCGCCAGCGGTGACAGGGTGGCGGCATCCGGGAAGATGTGGCCGGGGTATTCGGTGCCGGCCACGGTGATTACAACATTTTCGGGTCTAGCCATACGCTAATACTTTATCACGCGCCGCAAGGGGGATCGTGGTCGCGAAATCGCTGTTTGGAAAGTGTCGGCAAGTTGTCAGCATCTACTGCGAACCAGCGCCAACATGGCCAGCCGGACGGGTTCGGACAGGTCCGGCCACGCCTCGACCACGGCCGCTAGGTCCGGGTCCGTTTCAATCGGTGCGCATTTCGGTGCGCTTTTTTCATTTGGTCCGTATTTCCCCGGAAAACTGTCACGGGACGGGGGTTCGACTTCCCCCGGCTCCATTGGATTGCGTAACTGTTGTTACAAAACGTTCATATGTTATCCTGGGGGACGCTGTGGGTATCGTTATGCTAATAGCTACACATCTACTTGATGCTGTGTGTCGTTCGCTTGATGCTTGTTTGGTTAGTACAGCCCAATAAGCAATTACACACCCTCCGACACGCGCATACAGCTAGACAAGAGCCCATCAGGGGCCACCCAATGCATAATCGAATGCCACCGTCGGCAATTCCCGAGGCCGCGGCAGAGTTTCGCCCTGCCGACTTTCATGGCTGCATTCACGGCCAGCACGTCTGAACACCTTGGGCCGGTTATCTGCCACCATTAAAAAGTTCTTGCGATAATCAACCTGAAATGTATGCTAAGGACGATTGGGAAGTTTATTTTGTCTCTCGGGGTGGGAGAAAACAATGTTTAGCCATCTGTATCTTGTTGGGCGTGCCCGCAATTAATCTGCTGCATTGCTTGCTCAAATCGCCCCCATCCTGCCGCGTCCAGGCTCGTGAAAGCAACTTTGAGGCCACAATGTCTGTGTGAAGAGTGTCGGTTAATATGAAGAGATGTCGTGGTTAACGTGCCATCTCCATACACACGTCAAGAGATACATCATTCAGGAGGAGGAGACAATGCGACTGAAAGCGTCAATGTTATCCTGCGTGCTGGCCCTTATATTGGCTAGCCAGGCTTCCGGGGCCAACATCAACATCCTGCACACCTTCACCTCCGGCGCGACCGATGGGCGCAACCCGACCGGGCTTCTGCGTGATGGGTCGGTGCTCTACGGCACGACCTTACTCGGCGGGCTAAACAACTCAGGAACCGTCTACCGTATTAACACAAATGGCACAGGCTTCTCGCTCATGCACACCTTCACAGGCATCACAGGCGGTTACAGACCAGATGCCAACCTCTTGTTGGACGGAACGACCTTCTACGGCACCACCGCCGGCTTCGGCGGCACCGTCTACAAAATCCAAACCAACGGCACGGGCTTCAGCACGCTCCATCAGTTCCCCTACCCTGGCACATCGACCTCGCCACAAGGCCCCGCCAACGGCGTGGCGATCATCGGTTCCACGCTCTACGGCACCACCGTCGATGGCGGAGCCAACGCCAATCAAAACGGTAACGGAGGAACAATCTTCAGCCTCGGCACCGACGGCACGGGCTTCTCGCTACTGCGCGAGTTCGACCCGACAACCGCCGACGGCTGGGCACCCAGGACCGCGCTCTTAGCGTCAGGCAACACACTCTACGGCATGACCCAGGGTGCTAACCCCATCTCTCCAAACGCCGGTACCCTATTCAAGATCAACGCCGACGGCACGGGCTTCCAGACACTCAAGACTTTCAGTAACACAAGTATTACTCGCCCTGACGGCGCATTCCCCGCATACAACGGCCTCACACTGATCGGAAACCGGCTCTACGGCGTCACCACCAACGGCGGCTTCGAGCCCAGCGTCTCCATCAACGGCGGCGTCCTCTTCGCTATCGACACCGACGGCAGCAACTTCGATGTGCTTCACACCTTCGGCGCGGCAGGCGACGGCAGAAACCCACGCGGCACACTCGCGCTAAATGGCACCACGCTCTACGGCACGACCAACAACGGTGGCGACCACGGCTTGGGGACCATCTTCCAGATCGAACTCGACGGCTCCGGTTACAACAAGATCCACGACTTCTCAGGCGGCGCAAGCGACGGCGCTCGGCCTTGGAATCCGGGCCTCGTCGTCGACGGAAATACGCTCTACGGCACAACGATCGGCGGTGGGCAGTTCGACCTCGGCGTCGTCTACACCTTGACGATCCCCGAGCCCACCACCTTGTTGATGTCACTGCCTGGTTGTCTTACTTACTTGGTCCTGCGACGGCGATGAGCTTGCTGCTGAGGATTAGCCTGATTTAGTGTGACCAAGCCGAGATGGGTTTACATTGTTGATGATGATGCGGGTGTGGAAATGATGGCCGTTTCGAGGCCTAAAGGCTCTAATAACCCACTAGTGTCGATTCGGATTTGCGAACTCCGATCCCCTCGGCACCATCAAACTGTTAGGTAAGTCCTTTAAATCATCGGAACCAGGGTTGCCGGCCTCGACGGCAACCCTTTTATCGTTCTGGTTGATTCAGGATTAGCCTTATTCATGGGTGCAATAAGTTGTTTAATCGACCGTTAAACCAGTACGGCAAGGTCTATAACCCACAACTTCAGGAAATGGAAATGACGCATAAATACAGAAGATTAGCTACTTTAATGATTCTGTCGGTAATGATGGTCTGTGTGTCAACCGGGGCGGCTTTAGGCCAGGATGGGGAGAGGCGTGAGGGGCGGGGCGAGCGCGGGGATCGGGGTGACCGGGGGGATCGTCGGGGCCAACGAGATTTTGAGAATATGTCCGAGGAGCAGCGAGAGCAGATGCGTGAGCGTTTCGCGGAGCGCCTAGAGCAGATGCGGGCCGAGCAGGCCGAGCGCATGCGTGAGGACCTGGAACTGAGCGAAGAGGAGTACGCCGCACTCGAGCCGATGATCGCTAAGGTTCAGCAACTCACGATGGAATCGGTGGTCACCACGCGCAACCCCTTTGGTCGTGGTGGACGTGGCGGCAGGGGCGGCCCGGGCGGTGGCTTCGGTAATCCATTTGAAGACGAGTCCTCCCGATCGCCACAGGCTCAGGCTCTCGCCGACGCCTCGCAAGCCTTGCGTGACGCGCTGGACCAGGAGGAGCCTTCCAGCGACCAGGTCAAGCAGCACCTTGCCAGCCTGCGTGAAGCGAGGATTGCCATGCAGGCCGCGCTGCGGCAGGCGCGGGAAGAGCTGCGGGGTTTCCTGACGCCTCAGCAGGAAGCGCAGCTTGTATTGCAGGGTCTACTCGATTGATTGAGGCCCCGACAAGGTCTGATTCTTAACTACAGCCTTTTGTGTCGTCTTCATTTGTGATGAGCGGCAATACGGATCTGGTGGGACTATGCGCGACGTACTGAGCCTGCTCACGGAGGATGGCTTGATTGATCCGCCGACGGCCGAGCGGGCGCGCTCTGCCTGGCACGGCGGGACCCCATTTGAAGAAGCCGTCCTCGAGGCTGACGGCCTGACCGAAGACCGGCTGCTCCCGGCACTCGCTAAATCGATGGGGATCACGTTTGTCGACCTGGATGAACACCCGCCGGACAAGGCGCTGCTCTCGGAGATGCCTGCGCGTCTGCTGACGGCGTATCAGCTATTACCCTTGGACCGAGTCGATGGCCGGCTCCGTGTCGCGACCAGCCGGGTCTTCGATCGGCGGGGGATCGACGAGTTGCGCCTGGCGACCGGCTGCGCGTTAGAGCCCGTGCTCGCAACGGGGGACGCCATCCGTCGAGCCCTGGCCACTCACCTGGGGGTGGGGGCCGCGACGGTCCAGTCGCTGCTGGCCGCAGACGGCATCGAGGTCGTCTCGGATGATGACGACATCGACCTGACCGAGATCGCTGAAGACGCTTCGATTATCCAATTAGTCAACCAGGTGTTGGTCGAAGCGATCGAACGCCGAGCGACGGACGTGCATTTCGAGCCGTTCGAGCACAAGCTCAAAGTCCGCTACCGGATCGACGGCACGCTGGTCGAGGCATCGATCCCACCCGAGGTCTCACGGTTTCAGCCAGCGATCGTCTCGCGTATCAAAATCCTAAGCCACCTCGACATCGCCGAGAAACGTCTGCCGCAGGACGGCCGGATCAAGCTCCGTGTCTCTGGTCGTGAGATCGACGTCCGTGTCTCGATCATCCCGATGCTGCATGGCGAGGCGGTGGTGCTGCGTATCCTCGACCGTGGCGGTGCGTTGGTCGGGCTTCAGGGCCTGGGCATGTCGTCGGTGCACCTCGCACAGTTCGACGAGGTCCTTGGTCTGCCTCACGGGATCGTGCTTGTCACTGGGCCGACCGGCAGCGGCAAGACGACCACCCTCTACGCCGGGCTATCCAAGATCAACACGTCCGACCGCAAGATCGTCACCATCGAGGACCCGATCGAGTATCACCTTGAAGGCGTCAACCAGATCCAGGTCGAAAACAAGACCGGCCTGACCTTCGCACGGGGACTGCGTTCGATCCTGCGTCACGACCCGGATGTCGTGCTGATCGGTGAGATCCGTGACCGCGAAACCGCGGAGATCGCGGTGCAGGCCTCGCTGACCGGGCACCTGGTGTTCTCTACGCTGCACACGAACGACGCCCCCGGTGCCATACCACGCCTGATCGACATGGGCGTCGAGCCCTATCTGGTCGCGTCGTCGCTGGAGATGGTCGTCGCGCAGCGTCTGGTGAGATTGATCTGCCCGGATTGCCGTGAGGTGATGCCCGAGGCGGATGCTCAAGTCTTGATCGACAAATACAACGGAAACCTGCCGAATGAGCTTTACATCGGCCGAGGCTGTCGGTCCTGCAACGGCACGGGCTATCAGGGCAGGCGCGGCGTGTTCGAGATGATGCCCATGACCGAGCAGCTTCGTGCCCTGGCGACGGGCACCGCCTCGGCGCGCGAGGTGAGGCGGGCCGCGGTCGATGGGGCCATGCAGAGCCTGCGTGACGATGGCTGGCGTCTTGTCCGCGAGGGGCTGACGACCGTCCAGGAAGTATTGCGTGTGACCAAGGATGAGCTGCAGATCTACGGCGAAACCAAGGGGCGTGACTAACCATGCCTGTCTATGCTTACATCGGGCTTGAGCCCAACGGCAAGAAACGTACCGGCGTGATCGATGCCGCGTCTAACGCTGCCGCCGTGGAAGCCGTGGAACAACGCGGGCTGATGCCCGTGAGCGTTGACGCGCACACGGAGGGCCGAACCAACGGCCTGAAGCGGGCCAGCACGCGCGTCCGCCCGTCTCAGGTCCATCAGTTCCTGCGACAGCTCGCCGGCCTGCTTGCCGCAGGCGTCCCTTTGAGCCGGGCACTAGAGATCCTGGGGCGTGAATCGACGTCGCTGGCCGCCAAAACGCTTTGGCGTCAGGTCCGAGACGAGGTGGCGGACGGCACGCCTCTGGCCGAGGCCATGAGCCACCACCCCGGGGTCTTTGCCGATGTCCACGTCGCCATGGTCCGCGCCGGGGAGACCGGCGGCTTCCTGGACGTCGTCCTGCGGCAGATCGCCGAGTTCATGTCCCGCGAACGCGACCTGAAGAGCCGGGTGGTCGGCGCGCTGATCTATCCGATGGTGTTGGCCGTTGTCGCGACGGGCGTCGTCACCTTCCTGCTGTCCTGGTTCATCCCCAAGTTTTCGCTGATATTCGATCAGTTCGGCCAGTCGCTTCCGATCCTGACGCGGATCGTACAGGGCGCGAGCCTGATGGTGCGGGACTACGGCTTAATCCTTCTGGTTCTGATCGTTATCTCTGTCATCGCCGCACGCCGAGCGCTGCTGACGCCAGCCGGCCGTCGGTTCCGGGACCGGTGGGTTCTGAAGATCCCCGCGGTCGGGCATGTGATATCACGCTTTGCGCTGGTGCGCTTCTGCCGGATGCTCGGGACGCTCCTTGGGGCGGGCGTGCCCTTGATCGCCTCATTACGGGTGTCACGCGAAGCGATCGGCAATCAGGTGCTCTCCGATGCTTTGGACGAGTCAATCAACCGCGTGCAGAAAGGCGACACACTCGCACACGGGCTGGCGACGTGTCCCGTACTGTTCCCGCCGTCCGTGCTGGAGGTGATTGCTGTGGCGGAGGAGTCCGGGCAACTCAGTAAAGAACTGGACAGGCTGGGTGAGGATAACGAGCAGGAGCTGGACCGTCGGCTGCGGCTTCTGGTGTCGCTGGCGGAACCCGCGTTGTTGTTTGTGATGGCGACGATCGTCGGCACGATCGTCATCGGTATGCTGTTGCCGGTATTCGATCTCTGGGACGCGATTCAATAAGGACGCAAGATGAAATCTATGCAATTAAAAAAACTTCACCGTCGGCAACGTGGCTTCAGTATCCTCGAGCTGCTCCTGGTGCTGGTCATCCTGGCGGTGCTTTCAGCGATTGTTGGCGTGCGGTTCGCCGGTCAATCTGCCAAGGCCAAGATCACGGCGGCAAACACCCAGCTCCGCGATTTCAAGACGGCGTTGGGCGCGTTTGAGTTGCAGGTCGGCGCCTACCCGACCACACAGCAGGGCCTGGAATCGCTGATCGAAGAGCCCAACGACGCCGAGGGCTGGTCCGGGCCCTACCTGGAAACCGACACGATCCCCAAAGACCAGTGGGGCAACGACTGGCAGTACCGGTACCCCGGGACCCACAACACCGACAGCTTTGACCTCTTCTCGCACGGGCCGGATGGCCGAGCCGGGGGGGGCGACGATATCGCTAACTGGACCACAACGAATTGAGCCAACGTATTGCCCCATTTCGTGCAGGCTTCACGCTGATGGAGCTGATTCTGGTCTTGGTGTTGATCGCCGTGCTCACCACGCTCGCGACGCCCTCGCTGCGCGGCTTCACACAACGGGCGGCGCTGGCCGATACCGCCGCGTCGCTGCTGACGCTCACACAACAAGCACAGACCCGTGCCGCCCACCAGGCCGTGCCTTACCGTGTTGTCATCGACACCGAAGAACGTGCCGCCTGGCTGGAGTGTGTCGGCGATGAGGGCTATGAAACCATCGAGCCCTCCGGTGCCGAGCCTGTTCGGTGGGAAAGCCAAGTCACGTTGGTCACAGACCTTGAACGAACCGACGGGGGGTTATCTGCGATCACCTGCCAACCCAATGGCGTGACTACGCCGGGCGGGATCGTGCTCGAGCAGGACGGACGATTCGTGGCTCTGCAGTGTATCGCCGCGACCGAGCGGTACCGCATCATCTCGGTGCCCGATGATTCAGCCCGCAACGCGGAAGGGGTGCTCGATGCGATGCGCCTCTAGCCGCGGTTTTACTCTGCTGGAAGTCCTGGCGGCATTACTACTGGTGGCGATCGTCCTGCCGGTTGTGATGGGGGTGCTCGACACGTCGACGCACGTCGGCGGTTTGGCACACGACCGGGCCGAAGCCACCCTGCTGGCTGAAAACAAGCTCAACCAGGTCCTGCTCGACCAAAGTTGGCAGTTCGGTGATGCCGCGGGCACGTTTGAGGATGACCTAAATGCCCCGAGCTCGGCCCGTTATCACTGGACCCTGCACGTCGAGACATGGCAGGACCCGACAGTCCGCCTGTTGTCCCTGACCGTGCAATGGGAACGCCGCGGTCGAGAGCAGGCATTGACGCTGACCACCGCGGTGCATGATGGGGGCAACGCATGAGCCGCCCAACGCGAGCATTTACACTCATCGAACTGCTGCTGGCGATCACCGTGACTTCGATCCTCGCCGCCACGGTCTACGCCAGCCTGATGGTCGCCACACGCACACGATCCAAGGCGATCGAGACGGTCAGCAAAGATCAGTCGATCCATCTTGCGCTGGAACTGTTACGTCGAGACATCGTTGCCGTACCACCGCCGACCGGCACGCTCGCGGGCATCTTTCTAGGCGAGGACGACAACCGTAACGATTCCCTCCAGTTTACGACCACCAACGCGTTCCTGCCGCCGGACAACAGGCTCTCCGACCTGATCAACATCCGTATCGGGCTCGCAGACGACCCTCAGAGTGACCAGGCTTACATGCTGGTACGCGAGATCACCACGAACCTGCTCTCCGCCACCACCACCGACCCGCAGACGCAGGTGTTGGCCCGGGGCGTGTCGGGTTTCGACGTGGCCTACAGCGACGGGTCAGACTGGCTTGACGACTGGGACTCGACTCAGCACGACAACACGCTCCCCCTGGCGGCCCGTCTTACGCTCTACCACACCGACGTAAGCGAAGACTCGTTCACCGATGAGATGGCAACGACGTTGATCGTCATGATCCCCGCCGGGCCGCGTGGCGACAGCCTCTTTTCGGGGGTGGCGCAATGAGAAGCGCACGGCCTCTCGAACACGTCACTCAGCAACACGCCCGTTCTCAAGGCGCGGCGCTGGTCGTGGTGTTGTTCTTCATCGTATTCGTGGTTTCGCTGTCACTGGTCTTTGCCCGCCAGATGCAGACCGAAGCGACCACCGCGGGGAACCGCGTCTCGCAGACGCAGGCGCGTTTTATCGCTCTGGGCGTGGTCGAGGCGATCAAGGCCGACCTGCAGAGCTCGATCGACACCGGCGACGTGCCGAGCATCGACTTCGTCGAGTCCCAGGCCCAGATTCTGGGCGACGGGTTGTACTGGATCATCACCCACGACTTCACGTCCGACGAGGAGCCGACCTTCGGCGTCGTGCCCGAGTCCGCCCGGGTGAACATCTCCGTGACGCCGCCGGAGCGACTTGCACTGCTGCCGGGGATGAATACCGAGACCGCCAACGCCATCGCCGACTGGACTGATGGTGACGATGATGTCCGCGAAGGCGGGGCCGAGTCTGACTACTACCTGGCCCAACGCTCCGGGTATGAAGCCAAAAACAGCCGCCTGGAAACGCTAGAAGAGCTGCTGCTGATCCGTGACATCGACACGACCATCCTCTTCGGCGAAGACGCCAACCGTAACGGCGTGCTGGACCCCAACGAGAACGACGCCAACACGACCGCCCCTGACGACAACGCCGACGGCAACCTGGACGTCGGGGCCTACCCCTACCTCACCGTCTACAGCGCCGAGTCCAACCAGAC
>CBDUNP010000015.1:0-19549 GCA_965368605.1 uncultured bacterium
CACATCAACCGCAACGACTCACTGCTGACGCGCGGGCAGGCCATCTTCCTTGACGGCCACTTCGTCATCGAACACACCGCACGCAACCGCTCCGGTTCCTGGATCAACTTCAACGGCACCGCCGGCCTCTGGCGACGCGAAGCGATCGAGTCCGCAGGCGGCTGGCAGCACGACACGCTCACCGAAGATGTCGACCTGTCCTACCGCGCCCAACTCGCGGGCTGGCGTTTTTTGTTTCTGCCTTGGGTGCAGTGCCCCGCCGAACTGCCGCCCGAAATCAACGCGTTCAAAAGCCAGCAACACCGCTGGACCAAAGGCTCGATCCAGACGGCGATCAAGCTGCTCCCGACCGTGTTCCGCGCCAAGGTGCCGTGGAAAGTCAAGAGCGAAGCGTTCTTCCACCTGACCAGCCCGATGGTGTACCTCTACGTCACGCTGTTCGCCGCCCTGTTCTACCCCGCCATCTCAATGAACATCAAGCCCTTCGGCCAGGGCGCGTGGTACGGCGAACTCGCGGGGATGAGCCTGTTTATTCTGGGCACGATCTCGGCGGCGACTTTTTACATCGCTAGCCAGCGCGTCCAGAAACGCAGCGCCCTGCTCACACTCATCCAGGTCCCCGCGCTCATGGCGATCGGGATCGGCATCGCGCTGAACAACGCCATCGCCTGCCTCGAAGCGATCCTCGGTCACGAGAGCCCGTTCATCCGCACCCCGAAATACAACACCACCACGAACACCACAGAACTCCCCGGGATGACCGAACCGCTGCCCCCGGCCGACGCGCAGACGCCCGGCGATAAACGCAGCCACAAGATCGCGCGCGTCATCCCAATTCCCTCGATGAAGATTTCGGTCTCCCTGCTTGAGCTAGGCATGGGCTTCTACATGCTCGCCTGCATCTGGCTGTCGCTGACCGCGGACCACCGAACCATCAGCCTCCCGTTCCTGACCCTGTTCGCCTCGGGCTATCTGTATGTGGGCGGGTCAAGTTTGTGGGTCCACCTGCGTGTGTTCATGGAAGGCCGAAGGCCCCTGCCACAACCGGCATAGCCCGTTATTGCGGGTCCGGGGGCGGATCTACGCAATTCTGAAGAACCCGCCGAGCCGTTTGGCCGATAGCGTATACATCATGCGCGATAGGCTCCCCGCCGAGATCCAGGTCGTCACCACACCACACGGCCAACGGTACATCCTGCCGACCCGGCGGGAAGGCTGTCTGTGGGCCAGCTCGATCCCAATCCTATTGATCGCCGCGGCCATGCTGTCTGTCGGCGGCTACAAGACGCTGATCGATGGCGGCGCCTGGGACTGGTTCAACGGCAACGCGACCGGCCGGCCTTTCAATCTTTTCTACACACTGCTCGGGCTTGTGTTTGCCTTGATCGGGTACGGGGCTCTCTATGTCGGCGTGATGCTCTTCGGCGGACGCAGCATCATCGAGACACGCGGCAACCTCCTGATCGCCACCCAACGCAGCGGCCCGTTCCGATGGCGCCGCAAGATCGCTCCGGACAAGATCAGGAAACTCCAGATCAAATCTTCCAACACGGAACGCGACCAGGCGAAAGCCCGCGTATCCCTATGCGCCCTGAACGCCGTGCTGGCCGACGGCGTGCTCTACAACCTGGCGTGGGGGTATCCCAAGCCGATGATGCGTGCGCTCGCCGAGCAACTGTCTGCCGACCGCGAATCGGCGCGGGGCGTAAAACTGATCGACGATGGCTCAACAGGCATCCAGATCGAAGAGACCATGATCGGCCAGGAGCGGATGCTCGACGCGATCAAGAAAGCCAAAGGTGAAATCTCCGACACGCCGGAGGCGGCAGCAAAACCGCCAAAGCCCGAAGACAGCACGATCATCATCGAGCCTCACGATATGGGCGTCACCATCACCGTCCCGCCGGTCGGCATGCGCAAAGGCGGTAAAGGGTTGTACGGCTTCTCGATCCTCTGGAACGGGTTCATGTTGTTCGTGACCATCGCCTGGCTGTTTGGGGGCAAGCAAAGCGGCAGCGACTGGCTCATCATCCTGGGGGTCCTGGCGTTGTTCTGGACGGTCGGGCTGTGGATGCTCATCTCCACGATCAACGCCGGCCGACGACGCGCGATCCTCGACGTGGTCGGCGACACCCTCCTGATCACACGGCAGACGATCTTCAAGACCTCGCAGCAGGAAATCCAACGCGACAACATCAAATCTATCCGACGAGACCGCAGCGGCGTCGAGGTCAACGACGAACCGATCCTGAACCTGCAGATACACCTGCACCAAGGTAAAAAAGTTTCGCTGTTCAGCCAGCTATCCGATGAAGAACTAAGCTGGCTCGCCGCAGAACTGCGCGATGCGTTAGGGCTTGACCGCTGAGTGTAACCGCCAACAGGTCTTCACTTCAGCAATCATAGATCAAAGATCAGAGATCACATCCGCTCAACCGTATCAATCCCAAGCAACCCCAGCCCCTGCTTGAGTGTCCGCGCGACCAGGTCGCACAGCGCAAGCCGGCTGTCGCGGCGGGCGTCCGAGTCGGCTGCCAGCACCGGACACTTCTCGTAGAACTTGTGGAACGACGACGCCAACTCGTAGAGATAGGTACACAGCCGATGCGGCTCCAGGCTGTCGCCGACGGACGCGACGATGCGGGGCAGTTGCAAGAGTTGCAACGCCAATGCCCGCTCGGCGTCGTGTTCGAGATTGATCTCGCCCCCGGTGAACGACGCCGGATCAATACCGCCCTTGCGGAAGATCGACCGGATACGGACGTAAGCGTTCTGAAGATAAGGCGCGGTGTTGCCCTCCAACGCCAGCATCCGGTCCCAGTCGAAGACGTAGTCCTTGATCCGGTCGTTGCTGAGATCAAAATACTTCACCGCACCGACACCAACGACGCGCGCGATGTTATCACGTTCTTCGGGAGTCAGGTCGTGAGCTTTCTCCGCAATCACCTTCCCGGCCCGGTCCACCGCCTCATCAAGAACGTCGGCGAGCTTCACCGTCCCGCCCTCGCGTGTCTTGAATGGCTTACGGTCCGCGCCCATGATCGTCCCGAAGCCGACGTGGACAAGCTCGGCCCCGCCCTTCAGCCAGCCGACATCCTCAGCGACCTTGAAGAACTGCCGGAAGTGGTCTTTCTGCCTTGAATCAACTACATACACAACGCGGTCGGCTTGAAGGTCGACCACGCGGTAGTGCACCGCCGCGAGGTCGGTCGCGGGATACCCGAAGCCGCCGTCGGACTTCTGGATCGCCATCGGGAGCGGCTCGCCTTCCTTATTGAAGAAGCCGTCGACATACACGACCTTCGCGCCTTTCAAGTCCTTGATCATGCCCGCCTCTTCGATCGCTTCGACGACGCCCGCCAGCCTGTCATTATAAAAACTTTCGGGCTTGAGGTGGTCGTCGGTGAGTTGGACGCCGAGGCTATTAAAGACCTGGTTCATGTGGCGGATCGACTCGACGATCAGCATCTCCCAGATCTTGCGTGCCTGGGGCTCGCCGGACTGCAGGTCAACCACCCGCTTGCGGGCGCGCTCGGCAAACTCCGGATCGGTATCGTCGCGGACCTTGGCTTCCTGATACAGAATGTTCAGGTCGCTGATGCTGGAGTCGGTTGAGTCGGCCCATCCGGTTTCGATCAGGTGCTCAAGCAGCAGGCCGAACTGCGTGCCCCAGTCGCCGATGTGGTTGTGCCGGATGACGTCCTGGCCTTGGAACTCCAGGACGCGTGCGATGGCGTCGCCGATGATGGTGGATCGCAGGTGCCCGATGTGCATCTCTTTGGCGAGGTTCGGGCTGGCGTAGTCGACGACGACCTTCGCCGGCGGGTCGGATTTAGCGACGCCCAGCCGATCGCTTGTGAACATCGACGCGAGCTGGGACGCCAACAACTCGGGGCTGAGTGTCAGGTTGATAAAGCCCGGGCCGGCGACCTCGGCAGCGGTGATCGCCTCGCCCAAAGCGAGCTTGTCTTTGATCGCTTCGGCGATGTCGCGCGGCTTCTGCCCAAGACGTTTGGCGAGACCCATCGCCAGGTTCGCCTGGTAGTCCCCGAACTTGGGATTGGTCGCCTGGCGCAGGATAGGATCGGCGTCGGCAAACTCGCTGCCGAACGCGCTGGCGACCGCTTCGCTGAGCAGCCCTTCAAGGATGGTCTGGATATCAGGCATGGGGGCGATAGGGTCAGCGACCTTGGGCTTTAAGTCAAGTACGGGGCGGGTTTGCCGGCTTTATCCGGGGGGGAAGATGCTACGTGCGAGCCCGCGATCTATCGCTAAACCGCAAGCGTGTCTGGCGAGACGCCCAAGTGATAAGGGTAATAAAAATCCCACGGAAGACCGCGGGGAGCGGCCTGGCGTGGGTTTTTGTGGGTCTGGAAAGTTGGAAGCCTGCCTGCTAGATCGCTTCCTGCTGCAGGTCCGTGCCCCGGTGCTGGAGCTGAGCCTTGAGGCGGGCGAGGATTGAGCTGTGCATCTGGCTGACGCGCGACTCAGAAAGGTCAAGCGTGACGCCGATCTCTTTCATCGTCATCTCTTCATAGTAGTAGAGGATCACGATCAGGCGCTCGGCCCGGCTCAGGCCTTTGGTGATCAGGTCCTTGAGGTCGCGTTTCTGGACAACCTTGAACGGGTTGACCTGCTTGGCGTCTTTGAGGACGTCGATCTCGCGGACGTCTTTGTTGGAGTCGGTCTCGAACCACTTGCGTGACAGCGAAACAACGCCGACCGCGCCGGCGTCCTTACGGATCTTGGCGAACTCGTCCTGGTCCACGCCCATCTTCTCGCAGAGCTCATCGTCGGTCGGCTTACGCCCAAGCTGCATCTGCAACGAACGGCGGGCCTGCTCGACCTGACTCGATCGGCTGCGGACCAGACGCGGGACCCAGTCCATCGAACGCAGCTCGTCCAGGATCGCGCCACGGATACGCGGGGCGCAGTAGGTTTCAAACTTCACGCCGCGCTCCAGGTCGAACGCGTCGATCGCATCCATCAGCCCGAAGATCCCGGCGCTCATCAGGTCGTCGATGTCCACCTCGTCGGGGAGCTTGGAGTAAATGCGTTCGGCGTTGTACTTCACCAGGTGCAGATAGTTCTCCATCAGCTGGTTGCGCAGCTGCTCGGAGCCGGTCTTCTTGTACTCGGGCCAGACCTCCATGATGGGGTTGGCGCCCGCGGGGGCTGTCTTGACTGCTTGCCTGGTTTTCGCCATGGCCTACTCCTTGACCGGCTCAACGCCGAGTGCGAATCCGTTCGCGGCGTCGGGGATTATTCGAAACGTATGAGAAACAACCTACCACTGAAAGCCCCAACCATGGAGCCTCTTCAACGGCCGCGCCTCCTGCGCGAGTTTAAGTATCGGGTACGGGTTCTTCGGGGATCGGGTTCTGCTCTTTGTACTTCTTGATGTGATCGAGGATCGCCCACTGCGCCACCGCGCCGACAAGCCGGCCGATGAACCAGCAGACGATCAGGACCACCATGGATCTCAAAAGAATCGTGGACGTGCTGTTACCCGCGCCAATACCGACCACGATAGCGGCGGCAAAACTCAGAAGCGCGAAACAGGTTGCGATCACACGTGCGGGGATGGTTGAGCACTCCTTGCTCGGTCGGGTCATTCCGTTGGCTTGCTAGTGTAGCCGATCGCGCGCGCCTGTGAAGGGGGAATACAGGGTTAAGTAAAAAAAAATTTAAAGGCGCCAAAAAAAACAGGTCGGCAAGAATTGCGCGGTGTTACCCGACGAGCCAAGCAGCCATGCGCCGAAGCAGTCCGTGGTCGCGCGGCGTGGAAGCGTGACGGTCGATGCGGTGCGCAAGCCGGTGCATGCAAACACTCGCGGGGCTCGTGGGGTGTTCGAGTACGAACGGTTGACGCCGACGGACCGCGTGGGGCACGCGCGTGTCCGAGAGGATGTGCCCGGCGTAGCGCGGCGTGAGATTCAAAAATCGGCGGCATACACCCGAGACCCGGTCGTAAACCGCACGCGCCTCTCGCTCATCGCGAACCATGTTCACCAGGAGCCTGATGTCCAGGCCGTCGCCCTGCCGACAGACGGTCTTGATGACCGCGTAGGCGTCTGTGATCGCGGTCGGCTCGGGCGTGGTGACCACAAGGATTTGATCCGCGGCAACCAGGAACCCCAAGACGTTGGGGCCGACCCCGGCACCGGTGTCTATAAGGATGAGGTCAGCTTCCTCTTCAAGAGAACGCATCTGGTCCATCAGCCGGGCGCGTTCAAACTCGCTCAGCGCCGCCATCTGCGACAGGCCGGAGGCACCCGCAATCAGTCGGAACCCACCGGGCGCTTCAACCAGCGCATCCTGAAGTGAACAACGTCCAGCGACCACGTGCGACAGGTTCCGCTGGGGGTTGATATTGCAGACGACGTCCGCGTTGGCGGTCCCCAGATCCGCGTCCAGGAGGATGACATCGCGCCCCATCTGCGAGAGCTGGACAGCCAGGTTCACCGAGACAGAGGTCTTGCCAACCCCGCCCTTCCCGCTGGTCACCGCCAGCGTGGTCGCGCGCGA
This sequence comes from uncultured bacterium, assembly GCA_965368605.1. GTDB lineage: Bacteria > Planctomycetota > Phycisphaerae > Phycisphaerales > Phycisphaeraceae > JAJRRS01. Next base: position 6,529 of record CBDUNP010000015.1, read on the forward strand.
CGCCGCCGGGACGGACCGATTGGCATCCGCGTGACCGTCCTGGGCGCGGCCTTCGGCGACCAGTTCTCTAAGCGCTTCGGCTTGATCAGCTATCACTTCTCTCTCCCACCATTTGTCCAAGCACGAGTCCGGCCAGGCGTTTTGAGCATCCCGGTTCGATCTGGTGCGGTACCTCCTGCCCCGTGGTCACGTAGCTCAGCCGCATGTCCGCCTTGCCCAAGACATTCAACAATACCCCAAAGGTAACGGCCTCGTCGAGTTTGGTAAAGATAATTCGGTCCGTGCGGACCTTGCTGAACCGCTGAACCGCCTCCATCAGCACGGTCTGCGAGCCGGTCGAGGACAGTACCAGATGTACTTCATGCGGGTTAGCGGCATCCAGAAAGCTGTTAAGCTGGGTAAGACGCTCGTCGTCGCGCTGGCTCCGCCCGGCTGTGTCGATGAGAACGGCGTCGCATCCCTTACACAGGTCAAGGGCCTGCTGGATATCTTCCGGCTGGGAAACCACGTGCAGCGGCACGCCGATGATGCCGGCATAGGTCCGTAGTTGCTCAACCGCGGCGATGCGGTAGGTATCCAGCGTGATCATCGCGACTTTTTTCTTGTGCTTGAGCTTGAACGTCGCGGCGAGCTTGGCAACGGTGGTCGTTTTGCCGACACCCGTCGGGCCGATCAGCGCGATGGTGCGCGGTCGGCCGTCCTCGCTGGGCTTGAGGTCCGAGGCCTCGGTATCGATCGGCATGTACCCGGCTAACTCCCGGCGAACCGCACGGAAGCAGGCGTCTTCATCGTGCAAATCTTTCTCGTTGAGCTGACGGCGGACCTTATTGACGATCTCGTCGGCCAGTTCGCAGGCCACTTCCTGCTGGATCAGCGCGGCGTACTGCTGGCTGAGCGCTTTTGGCAGAGATGCGGGGGCGGCCTCGGCCTTCTGCTGATGCATCATCTGCGAGACCAGGTGCTTCACCGCGCTCATCTCGTCGGCAAGCTGCCTGGCGTTGGGCGTGTCCGGCGCGATCGGCGTATTCACATAGGCCGGCACGGGCATCACCGCCGCGGGCGCCATGGCAATCTGCTCCTGCTGGGTCTTTTCGATCTCGGCTTTCGCGGCCGCATAGGTTTTACGGATCAGGTCGCCGGCCGCGATGTGTTCTTTGGGGGCCGCCTGAACCATCGTCGGGCGACGCTTGGGCAACGCGGCGGCTCGCACGGAGGGATTCGCCCGGCGGTGTGCCCGACCAACATCCGCACCACGTCCGGCGGTCACCTCGACCACCGTCTTCGCACCGATCCCCAACACCCCCCCCCGTTTGTAGCTGCGGGTATGCAACACAACCGCGTCACTGCCCAGCTCACGCTTGACCATCGCCAGCGCCTGAGCCATCGAGTGTGCGGTGAAGGTTTTCAGATTCAATTCACAGCCCCTTGTAAGGTTTCCGCCATCCTATCACTTGATTCGTTGACTTGCACGAGCCCGACCGCCTCGACGTCGATCCCCTTGCTCACTTCGTTGTACCCAAGCACGGCCGCGTTGGGTAGATGTGGTTCAATCAACTGCCTGACCTGCCCGCGCACCTGCGGCGAAGCCAAGACGACCGGGTGGTGCCCCGCCTGCGTCAGCCGCTGAAGCTCCTGCAACAGCGCCGTGCTGATCCGGTTGGCGATCGCCGGCGGCATCGTCATGCTCGTGCCCTCGGCGGAACGCTCGATGTACCCATTGATCTGGTCCTCCAGCGCCGGGTCGAGGCTGACGCAGTAGAGTTTGTTGACGTGCCGCGTCCCGGGCATGACACCGTCCCCCGCCGGCTCGGACACGGTGTACTGATTACATATCGTCCGGCTCAACGCGTTGCGCACATACTCGGTCAGGACATCCAGGTCGCGCGTGCGTGTCGCCCAGTCGCCCAGCGTCTCGACGATCACCTCAAGGTCACGGACCGGGACGCGCTCGGTGAGCAGGTTCTGCAAGACACGCTGAAGCTCGCCGGGCTTGACCAGTGCGGGCTTGTCGCCGTTGGCCTGTAGCACCTCTTCGCAGAGTTTGGGGGCCCGCTCCTTGAGCTGAATAATGAGGTTGTTGGTCTCCTCGCGGGTGAGCAGCTCCCGTGCGTGATTGCGGACGACCTCGGTGATGTGCGTCGCCAGGACATCGGTCGCGCCGACGACGGTGTAATTGAGTGCTTCGGCCCGCTCTTTCTGGCCCGGGCTGATCCACACGGCATCCAACCCGAACGCGGGCTCGGTAGTCTGCACGCCCTGCAACGGCTCGGACGCCAAACCGCTGTCCATCGCCAGGAACTGGCCCGGGTGCAGCTGCCCCTGCGCCAGGATATTGCCACGGATCTTGATGGCGTAGTCGTTGGGCTGAAGCTGCATGTTGTCGCGGATGCGCACCGGCGGCATGACCAGCCCCATCTCCGTAGCAAGCTGCCGTCGGATCATGGTAATACGGTTGAGCAGGTCGCCGCCCTGCGTGTGATCGACCAGACGGACCAGCCCGTAGCCGACCTCAAGTTCGAGTGTGTCTACCTTCATCACCTCTTCAACCGGGCTGTCGTCCGGCCGTGCGGCCTTGGCGGTTTCGTCGGCCTGCGCCTGCACAGCGGCCTGCGTCTGGTTCCGCTGCGAAAAGAAGACGAACGCCCCCAAGGCCGAGCCGAGCATCAGCATCGGCGCGGTCGGCAGCGGGGTCAACAAACCCATCAGTACAAGAAAACCCGACGTGATGCCCACCGCGGCGGCCCGGCTGGTGAGCTGCCCTGTCAGTTCCGTGCCCAGGTCCTGCCGACTGCTTGAGCGCGTCACGATCAGGCCCGCAGCGATCGAGATCACAAACGCTGGAAGCTGTGACACCAGGCCATCCCCAACCGTCAGCCGGGTGAATACATCGATCGACTCGCTGACGGTCCAGCCGTTCATAAAGACGCCGATGGCAAAACCACCGAGGATATTAACCACCGTGATGATGATGCCCGCGATCGCGTCGCCGCGCACGAACTTGGCGGCACCGTCCATCGCCCCGTAGAAGTCTGCCTCCTGCGCGATCTCCTCGCGGCGGTGTTTGGCCTGTTGCTCATCAATGAGCCCGGCGTTCAGGTCGGCATCAATCGCCATCTGCTTACCGGGCATCCCGTCCAATGTAAAACGCGCCGCAACTTCCGAGATACGCGTCGCACCCTTGGTGATCACAACAAACTGGATGATGATCAGGATGCTGAACATCACCACGCCGACGACAATCGAAGACCCCGTGACAAACTCGGCAAACGCCTGGATGACACGACCGGCGGCGGCGGTCGCGGCGGTCGGTGACGACGGGTCCGCCGACAGGATCATCTTGGTCGTCGCGATATTCAAAACCAGCCGAAACAGCGTCGTGCCCAGCAGCAGCGACGGGAAGACCGAGAAATCCAGCGGGCTCTCCACAAAGATCGTGGTGAGCAGGATGATTGAGGCGAGCGCGATATTAGCCGCGATCATCAGGTCCATCGCCAAAGGCGGCATCGGGACCACGATCATCGACAGCATCCCGATAAACACGATCGGCACGAGCAGCGGCCGGTACTGGTGGAACCGGTACATCAGCGATTTCGGGTTGACGGGTAAAGCGTTAGCCATGTGTGATTACGAACAAGCGATCCCTATGCTGATTTCTTTCCACTGAGTCGATAAACATAAGCCAGTATCTCCGCCACCGCGGCGTAGTGTTCCGGGGGCACTTCTTCGCCGATCTCGACGCCTTTGTAGAGCGCCTGCGCTAATGGCTTGCGTTCGACCAACGGGATGCCGTGAGCGATGGCGATCTGTCGGATGCGCATGGCCATGAAGTCGGCACCCTTGGCAATCACCTTGGGGGCCTTCATCGTGCCGGACTCGTACTGCAACGCGATCGAGAAGTGTGTCGGGTTGGTGACGATGACGTCGGCCTTGGGCACCGCCTGGGCGACGCGCTGCATCGCCAACTGCCGGGCGACGCGTGTCCGGCGTTGCTTCACCTGCGGGTCGCCTTCCATCCGTTTCATCTCTTCCTTGACGTCCTGCTTGCTCATCTTCAGGTCCTGCGTGTGCTGCCAGCGCTGGAAGCTGTAGTCGATCAGCGCCATGATCAGCAGGAGGATCGCGAGCTTCAGGGCGAGGTAGTAAACCAGCGTGCCCGCTGCACCAAAAGCCTGAAGCGCCGACATCTCGGCGATGTGCAGGATCTTGGGCATGTCCCGCATGACAAACCAGACCGCGACCGCAGCGATCAGGATCACCTTCAACACACTCATCACCAGCCGCATCACCGCACGCATATTGAAGAGGTTCGAGATGCCCTTGAGCGGGTTCAGCTTGCCGAAGTTAGGCTCAAGCGGTTTGGTCGTAAGCAAGAACCCGACCTGCCCGAGTGACGCGAGTACGCCCACCGCCGCGATCGCCAACACGATCGGGCCCAGCGAGGTCGCGAACATGTACGCGCTGTAGTAGGCCGTCTCGCCCAGGCCATCGACGCGGGTCGGATTGGTGCTGTGTTCGGTCTGCAACAGGGCGCTGGTCGCGATGCTGAGCCCCTCGAACATGTGGGTGCCCAGCATGTACAGCGCGATAATGGCAGCCAGCAGCATCAGCGCCGCGGTCAGGTCGGTGCTGCGCGCGATGTTCCCGTCGTTGCGGGCCTCTTGCAGACGCCTGGGGGTAGGCGCCTCGGTTTTTTCAAAATTATTCTCAGCCATAACTAAACACTACACCCCAAAAAAGTTTGCGATCACTTCCAGCAGATAATCCATTTCATCAATAAAGACATACATGGCGACCGAGACAAACGCGATCAGGAAAAGTATGCCGTTGAGTATCCGGATCGTGAAGCCGACACTCATGATGTTCAGCTGCGGGACGGTTCGGGCGATGAAGCCCAGCGCGACGGTCTGCAGGAAGATCAGGCAGAGCAGCGGCGCGGCGATACGGAAGGCCATCTGGAAGACCACCGAGAGCATCCCCTGAACCAGGGCAACCAGCCCCTCGAAGTTGTTGAACCCGCCGATGGGGACGGTGTTGAAGCTGCCGACGAGGATGTCGAGCATGATGCGGTGGCCGCCGAGGATCGCGAAGACCGCCAGCCCGATCATGAAGAACGAGTTGGCGATGACGCCGGACGGTTCGCCGGACTCGGGGTTGACAATATCCGCGAAGCCGATGCCGATCTGTTTGTCGATGATGTCACCGCCGAACTGCATGCCGATCAACGGCAGGCTGGCGCAGTACCCGATGACCAGACCGACCATCAATTCCATGGCGACGTGCGGGAGGAGTGTCCAAAGCGACAGCCCGTGGTCGATGACAACCCCGAGGTTCACCGCCGAGGGCTGGTTCGGTGTTAATAGAAGCGGGTAGACGCAGAACGTCAATGAGAAGACGAGCATGACCTTTACGATGCGCGGGATCGTGGTGCTGCCGAGCATGGGCGCGAGGATAAAGATGCCGGACAGCCGGAACATGACCATCAGCCATGCGGGAAGGTGATCCAGAAGTGGTCCAAGGTCTCCGGGCAACGTAGCGGGCCTCCATACCCTTAACAAAACACTCCACGGGCTCCGCCCGTGACTAACCAAATAAACTCATCCACCCGTCAGGTTCGGTCCTGCAAACATACGGGTCGCAAAATCCATGATCTGCATGATGATCCAGGGCAGCACGACGATCGCGGCCAGCCCCATCCCGATGATCTTCGGGACAAAACTCAGCGTCTGCTCCTGCACCTGTGTCACCGCCTGCATCAGGCTGACAACCAGACCGATGACCAGCGCGGCGGCGAGGATCGGCAGCGACAAAAACAGCATGAGCGTCAGCGTCTCACGCACGATGTCGATCGCCTGCTCTACGGTCATGGCCATAATCGGTCCTTCCTGCTTCCATCGGCGCGCAATCGCGCTACTTATTACTTACCTACGTTGTCACCCCGGGCACCGCGAAGCTGGTCAGCAGGTTCCCCGCGACCAGCATCCACCCATCCACCAACACAAACAGCAACAGCTTGAACGGCAGCGAGATCAGCACGGGCGGCAGCATCATCATGCCCATCGAGATCAGGATGCTCGAGATCACCATGTCGATAATCAGAAAAGGCAGATAAAGCTGGAACCCCATGAGGAACGCAACCTTCAGCTCGCTGAGGATAAACGCCGGCACGAGCGTGATGATGTCCACGTCCTTCTCGAGGGTGAGCTCACCGGGGTTGCTGGTATCCACGCCGCGGTATTCGAGGATCATAAAGATGTCCGCCTCGTTGCCGGCGTACTGGATCTGGTCAAACATGAACGACTTGATCGGGACCTTCGCCCGGTCCCAGGCTTCCAGCTCGTTGATCTCTTCATTGGTCAGGGGGATGATCGCTTCTTCGTTGATCTGCTTGAAGGTCGGGGCCATCACCAGCAACGTCATGAATAGCGACAGCCCGACCAGGATCTGAGACGGCGGCAACGACTGCGTGCCCAGCGCCTGACGTAACAAGGCCAGCACGACCATGATCCGTGTGAAACTGGTGCACATCACCAGGATCGACGGCGCTAACGAGAGCACGGTCATCAGCAGGACGATCGAGATCGTCGCGTGGAAGTTGCCGGTGGTGTCGCCTTCGGTTGAACCGGGGAGCGCTTCGCCGGCCTCTTTGATGATGGAGCCAACATTGGTCAGGTCGAAGGCCGCCTGGTCGGCTTGCTCCGTCGAGGTCGTTTGGCCATGCACCGTTGGGGTGGCGATCAGCAGCATCGCGCCCGCCGCCAGGACGATCACCCACCACAGCACGATCGGTCGGGGGTAGATCATGTGGAATCCCCCTGCCGCCCCATCGAACGGACACGCGACAACAGGCTGGATACGTTTGACGTGGAAGCCCCGCCGGTCGACTCCGTGGGGTCTGCCCCATCCAGATCGTCGGGCATCTGTTCGTGGTCGTCGCTGAATCTATTTAATATCTGGCCGAAGCCACGGCTGATGCTGTTGGGCTTCGTCGCACTGACCGCGCCGAGGATATCGGCGACCTCCTCGGCATCCTCCAGGCTGGCAAGCGTGCGCATCCCGGCAGACGAGTCGCTAACCACCAGAACACGGCCGCCAACACGAAGCAACATCACATGGCTGCGGGGCGCGACCGCGGTTCGGCTAAGCACCTCCACGACCGGGCTGCTCCCAACCGCAACCTTGCCGCCCAGACGTGCATACCCCCAGCGGACAAATAGCGCCAACCCGATGACCACGCCCAGCGAAGTCAGTGTCTTCAGGAACCAGGATGCCGAATTGGGGCGCTCGGACGTGCCGTCGGCCGATTCGGCGATGGACCCGGGCCTGAAGAGGCGGGTGCCATTGGAGACCAGCGGGGTCTCTCCGGGGGCTGGGCTGGCGGGCTGGGCCTCGGCGTCAGCGTCATCGCTATCTATATAGGTAGGCGTCCCTCCTTTTGGTGGCGCCCCCTTCTCGTCGGCCAAACGTTGCGCGAGCTTAGACAGCCGGGATTCCTCGGCCGTGCTGGTTTGAACTTGTGTGTTGGCGGTGGCGTGAGAGGCGGTGTCGGCGGCCGGGGAGTCTCCAGGCGCAGCGAAGCTCGGGGCGCAATAGAAGATTGCCCACGCGAACACCGCTATGTAACCGGTCCTGATCACCTTGGCCCTCCTGGCCTTGTCTGCGAACCTGTCGCCACCGACCGCATCCTGCTGTCGGCCCCCGCCCCCCGGTATGTTTCCCCGTGTTGTCCGATCACCACCGGACGACTGTACACATTTACCTGACTTGCCAGATACCCCTTGAAGGGCCCGGCATCATACCGCCTGCGCCTGCTCTTGTGTGGCTTGCTGCGCTTCTTCCTGAAGATTCGCCACGATTTCGCTGACGCGGATACAGAAGTTGTCGTTGAGGACCAGGACTTCGCCGCGTGCGACGAGCCGTTGGTTCACGTAGATATCAACCGGGTCGCCGGCGAGCTTGTCCAGCTCGACGACACTCCCGGACGAAAGCTTGAGGACATCCTCGACAAGCATCTCGGTCCGGCCCAGTTCGACCATGACATGCAGATCGACGTCGCCGAGCATCTCCAGCCCCGAGGGGAGGCTGGCTTCATCGGCACCAAAATCCGGCAGGTCGGGCGACGCGGTTTCAACCGATTCCTTGATCTCATTGAGCGAGGACTGCGCTTCGCTGAGCGCGGCCTGCATCTGAGCTTCGGCTTCGGCCTCGGCGGCGCTCTTGGATGGGTTGTTGGTGGGCTCTTCGGCCATGGCTGCTTCCTTGCTTGCCTTGGATCACATATCCGCGCGGATACGGATGCATTTCTTAATCAGGGTGCCCTGAACATAGGGCTCAGAATCGGAATCCGTTCCGAGTTTTTCGACGATCACGGCCCCCACCTGACGGGTGAGGGTCGCGAGGTTGGGTTCCATGAGGTATGACGGCTCGGCTCGGCGGAAGATCGTCGCCAGTTCCGTGCTGATCTGGGCCTTCATCCCAAGGATGTTGGCTTCGACGTCATCGATGTGCTTGTTTCGGATCAGGACGTAGATTTCGGTGTCGTAGAGGTAGCTGCGACCGGTGCGTGTATTCTGGAACTTCTCCTCGATCACCAGCACCTCGACCTGCTTCTCTTCGTCGGCCAGTTCTTCGGCGAGCCCGGCGTCGGCGTGGATGGGCTCCGGCCCCTTCGCGAACATGAAGACCGCGGAGATCGCCAGGCCTTCAATCAGCAGGGCCACCAGCAACACGACCAACGTCTTGATCGGCAGCTTCTTCTTGGCACCCTCTTCGGGAGCCGGGGCCGCGTCTTTGTTGTTCTCGTCTGCCATGGTCTTGTCGTCCGTCTTGAATTACCAACTGTTCTTAGGCTGTGTCACGGCGTAGTCCGTGATGATGTTCTCGCTGACACGGACCTCAACCCGCCGGTTGACCTGCCTGGATGAGGCTGTGTAGGCCTGCTTTTTAAGCGGCTCGCGGTCGGCGTTGCCGGTGAGGCGTATCTGCTCCTGCTTCAATCCGATCTCGTCACTGATCAGGAAGTGCATCACGGCCTTGGCACGGTCGTAGCTGAGGTCCCATAAGTCTTCGCCGGAATCGCCTAAATGGTCGATCTCGGAGGCGTCCGCGTGGCCTCGCAGCTCTACGATAAAGTTTGTGCCACGGATATCGAACTCCTCCTGCTCGATAAACGAGCGGATCTTCTGCTTCTCGTTATCGCTAAGATCGGCCAATCCGGGCTCGAACGTAACCCAACCCCCCATCGGGATGTATTCTCCTTCACGCACCGTCGTCACACGCTGATCCCGCCCGGACATGCCCGGGTCGTCGGCGTTGCTGGTGTTCTCCTCACGGCGTTGCTGGTTCTGAACGGTCTCAAGGATCTTTACGAGTGTCAGGGCCGGGTCATTATCGGTCGGTAGCCGCCCGCCCCCGCCCTTCATGCCGAAGGATTTCTTCACTTCCTCGACCACGGCCTTCCACTCGTCCTCCTTCTTGATCTCCGACAGCGACAGCAGGAGGATAAAGAAGGTCAGCAGCAGCGACATCATGTCGCCGAAGGTCATAACCCAGTCGGGGGCACCGGGGGGTGGACATTTACACTTGCTGGCCATGAGTGGTTCGGGATACGGGAGGCAGGATTCGGGGCTCTGGTTTAGTTACGACTCCACTTGCTTTGGTTAACGGCTAAAAGCTAACGGCTTCTAAGCCGCGTCCTTGTCTTCTTCCTCGGTGCGTTCGCTCGGCGGGAGGTAGGTCCGCAGCTTCTGTTCAACGATACGGGGGTTGTCGCCGCTCTGGATCGACATGACCCCCTTGATGATGATCGTCCGGTAGAGAACCTCCTCGGCGGATCGCCTCCCCAAACGGTCCGCCAAGGGCAAGGCGATGGCGTTGGCGATAATCGCGCCGTACATCGTCGTGAGCAGCGCGACCGCCATACCGGGGCCGATCGCTGCCGGGTCGTCCATGTTGCTGAGCATGATGACCAGACCGACCAGCGTCCCGATCATGCCGAACGCCGGGGCGTACTTGCCGATCGTGTCCAGCACGGCTTTGCCGGTGTCGTGACGCTCGGCCAGGTTTTCCAGGTCGTTGGTCAGGACCTGCTCGATGAGTTCCGGGTCCGTCCCGTCCACCGCCATCTGGATCCCCAGGACGATAAACGGGTCTTCGATGTCTTTGGTCGTGCTCTCCAGGCTCAGGATGCCGTCACGACGGGCGATCTCGGCATACGAGACCAGGTCCTCGATCAGCTTGGCGGTCGAGGGGGAACTGAAGAAGACGGCCCGCTTGACCACCTTGATGATCTGCTTGACGTTCCCGGCCGGGAAGGCGTAGAAGATGACCGTCGAGGTCATCCCGCAGACCAGGATGAGGCTGTTGTTATCAATGAACATCGTGATGTCGCCGCTGCCGAACAACGCCCACATCAACAGCACCCACGTGCCGAGAAAACCATACAGGATGCCTAAATCCATAAGCGCACCTCAAGCGGGACCGGAAGCAGGTCCATTGTTTTCTTATCGGTCTAGCGGGTCCGGAATATTTAAGAACGGGCGGGGGAATTTGTCGGCCGTAAACGGCGGATTATGCATGACATGCAGAGCCGAGCGAAAGAGGGATTCGCTAAGTCGGGGGCAAGAGTCCACGCAGGCTCCGGCCGTAGTCCACCGCAAGCTCGACGACACGCTTCATGTCCTCTTTCACGATGATGTGATCGCCGTTCATCAGGATGATCGTGGTGTCGGGATTGGACTCCACGGTCCGGATGACCTCGGCATTGACGACGAATTGTTTGCCGTTCAGGCGGGTGACAGTGATCATTGTTGATGACGGGTACGGGTGGTTGACGGCTGGCGGCGGCTTTTTTCAACCAGTTATCCGCCGCCAAATACTAATAAACCTCTATGTTATCGGACGGAGGCCAGAAGTTCCTGAATCAGCTCGTCGCTGGTGGTCAGGACCCGGGAGTTGGCGCTGAATCCGGTGCTGGCACTGATCAGGTTGATGAACTCCTCGGCCAGCTCGACGTTGGACAGCTCAAGCGATCGACCGACAACCGCCCCTGAGCCGGCCTGACCGGCGGTCACAACCGTGGCGATCCCGCTGTTCACGGTTGGGCGGTACAGGCTCCCGCCGAACTCTTCCAGGCCGTTGTTATTCGCGAAAACCGCCAGGGCCACCCGGCCGAGGTTACGCTTCAGACCATTCGAGAAGACCCCCTCGATCGTGCCATTTCGACTCACGCTGTAGTCTTCAAGTGTCCCGATCTGGAAACCGTCCTGACTCCGGGCCGCGATCAGCCCGGGTGTGTCGGTCAGCGAGGTGACGGTGGCGAACGGGTCGCTGAACTGAAGGTTGATGTCCAGGGGGGTCACCGCACCGGTCGCTGTCCGGTCGATCGAGATGCTGGGGTTGGTCACGGTCAGGAGGTTGCCCTCGGTATCGAAGCTAAGGGTGCCGGTGCCCAGGTGCAGGTCCAGGTCCGTGTCGTCGGTGGAGTCGGCGTAGTAGCGCCAGGTGATCCCATTATTAGATTTGCTTTCCTGAACAAATCGTATGTCGACGACGACCTCCGAACCGAGGCTATCAAACGCGACAAAGGTGGTCCTAAGCGACTCGCCGTTGGCTTCCTGCGTGCCGGTGAACCCGAAGGAGACCACACTGTCGTTCTTGATGCTTGATGCGCTAAAGAGGATGCCGTTGTCTGTGCCGGTGTTGCTCTCTACCACGAGCTGGCCTCCAACGATGGTCACGCCCGGTGTGGAGTCTGCGGTCGCGGGCCGGGAGGTGTCGATCCCGAAGATGCTATCGAGGAAGGCCGCAAAGTCGTCCAAGGTCGTGCCGAAGGAGTCACTATCCGTCGTATTTGCAGCACCAACCTCGAACGTACGGTCATCAACAACCGCCCCGCCCTTAGTAACACCAGCCACCGTGATCACGTCGCCGGCGGCAAACAAGGGCACGCCCGTGCCGTCGTCTTTGTAGATACTGGTCAACGCATCTGTCCCGAGCGCCGGAACCGAGACGGCCGCATCAGAGAACAACTCAACACTCGTGCTGATGCTGCCCACGGTCGCCACGTCGCCGCCGGCGTTAAAGTTGCCGGCGAAAGTCACGTTCTGCGTTGCCTCGGCGATGGTGAGGATACCCACGGGGATCGTAATATCCTGAAGCACCCCCTCGACCACCTCAAAATCCTCATCGATCCCAAAACCCTGCACCAGCCCGCCGGCCGCACTGACCAGGTTGAAGTCACGGTCCAGGACGAAGTTGCCCGTCCGGGTGTAGCGGGTATTGCCCAGGGAGTTAAGGATAAAGAAGCCATTGCCGTCGACCGCCATGTCGGTGTTCACGCCGGTGGGTTGTAGTGAGCCCGTCGAGAAGTCGCGCGTGATCGAAGACATGCTCGTGCCCAGGCCCATCTGCGAGGGGTTGGTCCCGCCGATCGCGGCACCGGGCGCGGAGCCGCTTGTCAGGCGTTGAGAGATCTGGGTCTCGAAGGTGATCCGGCTTTTCTTGTAGCCGGTGGTGTTCACGTTTGCGATGTTGTTGCCGGTAACCGCCAGAAGCCTGGAGTTAGAGGTAATGCCGGTGAGGCTGCTGAACAATGCGGTCTGTAACGCCATGATGAACTCCTGCGTGTTCTACCCGTACCCACGGGTGTCTGTGTATTGGCCGAATAAAAAACTATTGACTGTCGGTCGCCTGAGCGACGATGCGTCGAAGTGACGCGTTATGTATCGAATCTAACCCGGATAAAGGCGCGAGCACATCCGGCTTCGCGGGCCGCTCGGTATTATTTGCTGCTGAGGCTGCATCGGTTGGTGCCAACGGATCGCCCAGGACGCCCGGCGTAGCGTCGGTCTGTTTCGCTTCTGCCAACAGCGAATCGAAGCTAAGCGACTCGATCGGCTGCTTGCCTGGGCGCACGCCCTCCGTGGGCACGGGCCTGACCGCGGGCATGAGCATTCGTAATAAATCGACACCACTGGACACAATAAAACTTTCTATTCAATCCGTTTGAGGGTTATCAAGGGTC
>CBDUNP010000016.1:0-19113 GCA_965368605.1 uncultured bacterium
GTCACGGCCATCACGATCAGGTTCAACGGCAACCCCACACGGACATAGTCGGTGAACTTGTAGCCACCGGCGGAGTAAACCATCAGGTTGGTCTGATACGCGGTCGGCGTGGCGAAGCTCGCGGCGCTGGTGGTCATCAGCGCCATGGCGAACGGCATGAAGCTGTAGTCCTGCGTCAGCGCGACGGCTTTTGCGACCGGGAAGATCAGGCCAACGGTTCCGATCGGGCCGATCAGCGACGTCAACGCCATCCCGATCAGATAGATCGCGATGAGGATCCCACGCGGGCCGAAGCCCTGGACCAGTTGGATAAGCCCATCGGCCACATTCCGAGCGGCCTCGGTGGATTCGAGCGTCGCGCCAACGCCCAGCGCGGAGCCCATCGTCAGCAGCACGCGCCAGTTGATGCTCTGGCGTGCCTCGCCGGTCGAGCAACAACCCGACAGCACCATCAGTCCCGCGGCCAGGAGCGCGGCGTTGACCAGGCGCATCGGCGTGAGCGTGACGGCGAGAATCATGGCGGTCATCAACAACAAAGCCACCCACGCGCGGTCGTGGCGGACGGGCTTGGAGCCTTCCACGGTCGAGACCAGGAAGAAGTCCCGGCTGTTGCGTTGGGCCTCGACAAACCGTGGGTGGGTTTCTAACAACAGTGTGTCGCCGGCCTGCAGGACGATGTCGCCGATCTTCTGCTGGCCCAGGTGCTGGCCCCCGCGGTGGACGGCGATAACCGCTGCGCCATAGACCGTGCGGAAGCGGCCCTCACGGATCGACTTGTGGACCAGCGGGCAGTTGTCGCTGACCACCGCCTCGACCAGCCGACGGTCCGGGCGCGGGTCGCTGAGCTTGAAGACCTCTTCCGTTGCGGGGACCAGTCCGCGTGTGCGTTGCAGGTCCACAACCGAGTCGACGATGCCGGCGAAGATCAGCCGGTCGTTTTCATGCAATACCTGCTCCGGGCCCACGGCCGCGATCCGCTCGCCGTCACGTTCGATCTCGACAAGATACGCCCCGGGCAGCGCACGCAGGCCGGCCTCTTCGATCGTCTTACCCGCGATCGGGCTCTTCGGCTCGACGATCATCTCAACCGTGTACCGGCGGGCGTCGTTATCGTCTTGGTCGGCAGCCCGGCGGTCCGGCAGCAGACGCGGCGCGATCAATAATAGATACAGCAGGCCCAGGACCGCGCTGGGGACACCGATCGCGGACACGGTGAACATGCTGATGTGGATATCAAGCAGCTCGCCCTGCTTCTGAGCCTGGGTGACCTGGCCGTCGACGAAGACGTTGGTCGCGGTGCCGATAAGCGTGCACGACCCGCCGAGGATCGCGGCGTAGCTCAGGGGGATAAACAGCTTCGACGGGGCCAGCCCGATCTTCTTGCACCAGTCGTTGACGACCGGCATGAACATCGCGACGATCGGCGTGTTATTCAGGAAAGCACTCAGCAGCGCCACCGGCATGGTCAGCCTGACCAGCGCGGCTCGCACCGACCCCGGGCGTCCTAGCAGCGGCTGAGTCACCAGCGACATCGCGCCGGTCTGACTCAACCCCTCGGCAATCACAAACAGCACCCCGATCGTGATGACCGCCTCGTTCCCGAAGCCGGCGACCGCCATCGCGGGGGTCGGGAACGCGTCCGAGAACAAACCGAACGTCATCAGCAACGCCAGCCCGCCGAGCAGCACCGTGTCCGGGCCGGCCAGGCCGCGCACCAACGCCAGAGCGATCAGCCCCACCGTCCCAAGCGTCACCCAGGCTTCCCAAGTCATCCGGTATCTTTCTGAAACAGTCGGATCGGCCTCTTATATAGATAGCTGGCACGACCCGGGACACACGCGCCATCCACACGAGGGGGCAGTCTACCGGGCATACGTCGGCCGGCCAAACGGATCATGGCCCGCCGCTTAGCGCCGCAGCCAAGCGTTCCATCAGGATTTAACCCATTAAATGGATTACGCGGTCCGATAGGAGCGTTCGTTACAGCCTGCCCCGTCTGCCTCGGCGTTATATCCCTCACCACAGTCCCAAGTTGATTAAGTAGCGCTACCGACACACCGATATCGAAGATGACCGGCCAAGAATGGCCCGTTTAGGGAAAAGTAGATGCAAGGCGGAAACAGCCAGAACCACAAAGCGACACCCGCCGGGGACACCCCCCGCCGTCGGTCGTTGCGCTCACCCGGCCAAGGCTTTGAGGCCTGCAAGCGGGTGGTGGATTTTGTGGCGGCTTTGGTCGGCCTTGTCGTGCTCATGCCCGTGATGGTGGTTTGTGGTGTCTGGATCAAGCTGATGGACGGCGGGCCGGTGCTTTACAAGCAGTGGCGTGTCGGACGGGATGGCTGGTTATTCAACATCTACAAGTTCCGCACGATGACGATGAACGCCGAACAGGACGGCGCCCAGTGCGCCACCAACGCCGACCCGCGTGTCCTGCCGGGCTGCCAGTGGGTCCGCAAGTGCCACGCCGACGAGTTGCCCCAGCTGGTCAACATCCTGCTGGGACAGATGAGCCTGGTTGGTCCACGGCCCGAACGGCCCGAGATCATCGAAGAACTACGCGAAGACCTGCCACGGATCGAACGACGCCTGGCGGTCACGCCCGGCCTGACCGGCCTGGCACAGGTCCGCAACGGATACACCAACGATGTCGCAGGGATGCGGCGGAAGCTGGCCTACGACCTGCGTTACCTGCGCAGCCGCAGCCTGGCGAACGATATGAAGCTGATCCTCGAGACGATCCCGAGGGTCTGGGACCCCACAGCGTGTTGATACCGCGGTCCCGAATGACTGTGAGGAGATTTGAGATGCCAAAACGTATGGCAATACATCACAGGCTGGTCAAGACAATGCTTCTGCTTGTCTGCGCGTTGATCGCGAGCGGGTGTACGAAGACGTACACCGACTACAGCTCGTTCATCACCGAGCCCCGGCCCGTGGTGACTGCGACAGATTACCGGATGTCGCCGCCCGACACGGTTCAGATCTACTCTAAACGTGTACGTGAAATCCACCTGCACACCGAGGCGATCAGCCCCGATGGGAAGCTGACGCTGCCGCTGCTTGGCCGGATCTTTGTCGCCGGCAAGACCACCGAAGAAGTCACCGCCGAGCTGGAGCTGCTGGCTCAGGAGTTCTACGAGGACGCCGACGTGAGCGTCCGAGTCACCCGCTACTCCAGCAAGAAGATCTTTGTCTTCGGGGAAGTCAGCCGGCCCGGGCCTTACGCCTACAACGGGGCGAACACCGTACTCGGCATGCTCTCCATGGCACAGCCGACCCGGATCGCCGATCCGTCAAAGATCATCGTCCTCCGCCCTAACGAGGACGGCGAGATGATCCGCAAGATGACCGTCGACCTGGACCGGATGGTCAAGGAAGGCGACACCCTCCTGAACGCTGTGATGGAGGAAGGCGACATTATTTACGTCCCGCCGACCACACTGGCGGCCGTCGGCCTCGGGTTCCAGCAGCTGCTGCTGCCCTTCCAGCCGATCGCCAACACGATCTCCGGCCCGGCGGACATCGAGGTCGCCGCGCAGGGACACTCCAGCTACGGATCAAGTCAGCAGGAATAATTCGAAGACGTGAAAGCAAGATGATATGAGTGATAAAAACGCCCAACAAAATGCCGTGCTCGAGCTGTGGGAGCTGCTGCTGCGATACCGCTGGCGGTTCATCCTGCCCGCGTTCGCGGTGACGCTGGGTGTGCTGGGGATGAGCTTGTTCCTGCCTCGCAAGTACAAGTCCGAGGCCACCTTCGAACGCCGCACCGACATGGTCCTCACCGAGATGACCGCCAAGGGTGCGACCAAGAACTTCCAGGAACCCCGCACCTCGCTGGTTGAAGAGATCACCGGCCGACGCGCCGTCGATGAACTGATCGTGCAGATCGAGCCCGAGCTGATGAAGATGGGTCTTCTCAAGAGCGAGCTGGATAAGCAGGTGCTTCAGACCAATATTGTCCGCGGTGCGATCGTCCACTGGGATATCGCCAGCGGTGCCCTGGACCGGGTGCGCGTTGAATACGTCAACCCCAACCCGCATGTGTCAAAGATGGTCGTCAACGGACTGGTGACCAACTACATCAAGCGGACCCAGGACTCGATGGACCTGCGGCTCAAGGAGTCCGCCGAGTTCTTCAAGCAAGAGGTCGCGAACAACCGCAAGACCATCGACGAGCTCGAGACCAAGCTGCTTGAGTTCGAGATCAACAACGGCGACCTGCTCCCCGAGAGCGCCAACAGCATGCAGGAACGGCTCAGCTCCCGGGAGACCGAGTTGCAGGAGACCATCGCCCAGCGTGACGCCGCGATCGTCCGGGCCAAGAACCTCAAAGAGGCGATCGCCCAGACCCCGCTGACGATCACCGAGAACATCACCGCCCCGAACCCCGAGCTGACCCGGCTGAACGAGAAGTACCGCAAGCTCACGGACGAGCTGACTAACTACACCGACGTCCTGAAGATGAAGCACGCCCACCCCGACGTGATCGCGCTGAAGCAGCGTGTCGCCGAGCTCAAGGCCGTCATCGACAGCACGGATAAGACGATCGTCGCTCAGGAACAGGAAAAATCCAACCCCAAACTCGCCGAGCTGGAGCTGCAATACACCCAGGCGGTGGGCGAGCGTGAAGCATTAACAAGACAGATCGAGGTCGTCACCGACCAGGTCGCCAAGATGTCGGCCCAGACCGGCGACATGTTCCCGGTCCGCAGCGGCTACCGCAAGCTCAACCGCCAGGTCGAGCAGGCCCAGCGCCAACTGGCGTTCTGGGAAGACAACCTGCGTCGCGTCGACATGACCCTCGCGGCGGAGTCCGGCAACCGCGGCATCCAGCTTGACTTCATCAAGCCCGGCGGGATCGGTGCCAAGCCCGTGTCGCCCAACCTGGCACAAGTCCTCATGGCGGCGATCGGCCTGGGGCTGATGTCCGGTGCCCTCAGTGTGTTCTTCGCTCACCGAACCGACGAGTCCTTCTCCTCGGGGGCCGAACTGGCTAAGGCTTTTGATATGCCCCTGCTCGGTACGGTCAGCGAACTGATCAGCCGGCAGCACCGCCAGACACGGCGGCTGCGAAACATGATCCTCTACCCCACCAATGCCGCGCTGATGACGGCGGCACTGATCGGGATGGCCGCCCTGCTGTACCTGGACCTCGAAAAACCCGACACACTCGCCGGGCTCCGAGCCAAGGCCTCGTGGGTCTTCCAGCTCCCCTCGGCCCAAGCCTCTAAGCCTGACGACACGACCGACCCGGAATAAGTGGAATACACGATGTACGACACCTACTACAACTTCGCACGGATGCCGTTCGAGAACACGCCCAACCCGCGTTTCTTCTACGCCAGTGAACAACACCGCGAGGCTCTCGCCGCGATCGAATACACGATCCGCATGCGTAAGGGCATCGTCCTGGTCACAGGCGACATCGGGTCCGGCAAGACCACCGTCGGCCGAACCATGCTCCAACGCTGCGGCGGCGACGCCACCATCGTGCAGCTGGTCCACGGCCACCGCACGGGCATCGAGCTGATCCAGCACGTCCTGCGATCGCTGGATATCCAGGTCAACGACAATGACGACCACGCCCGCCTCCTGGAACGCCTTGAGACCTATCTCAAGAGCCAGTCCAACGAGAACCGACCGGTCGTCCTCTTCATCGACGAGGCACAGACCCTCTCGACCGAGGCCCTGGAAGAGCTGCGGCTGATCAGCAACTTCGACACGAACACCACCAAGATGCTTCAACTGGTGCTGGTCGGCCAGCCCGAGTTACGCGAGCAGATCGCGTCGCCACGGCTCAGCGCCTTGCGTCAACGCATCGTGATGGCCAAGCAGCTTAAGCCCCTGGGTATCCAGGACACCGCCGGCTACATCGCACACCGACTCAAGGCCGCAAGCAAAGACACCAAGCACGTCGCCGTCAGTTTCAGCGGTGAGGCCATCGCCGCCATGTACGACGCGACCCGCGGCGTCCCGCGCCTGATCAATGTCGTTTGCGATAACTGCCTGCTGCTTGGGTTCGTCAAGGAGCAACGCCGGATCACCCCGACCATGGTCCGCCAGGTCCTGGACGACATGGTCCCCTGCTTCGGCGAGAGCGATTCAATCCAGAACAACGAGCCGAGACTCAGTCTTGCTGCGTGAGGTATAAGACGAATGGGATATGTATTTGACGCCATGAACAGGCCCGACGATGAGAACCGCCCCGAAAAGGACGGCCAGTCTTCATCGCCCACGCCACCTGCCCCACAGGACCCCGTGTCCGACGCGGGTGACGTGCAGGAAGTCACGCCTCCGATCTCGGAGATCGTGCAGCCAACCCGTGATCGCTCGGACGACGATCAGGCGGCACCGGTCTATAACTTTGAGGACGCCCGCAACGGCATCTCCCCCCCACCGGTCATGGCCCCCTCGCACGAGTCACTGGCACACGAGACGGAGTATGAAGACGCGGCCATTCCCCCGCCGCTACGCATCACCTCGGACTGGGCACAGAACCTGGACGACCGGCTGATCGCGCTGACCGAGCCTTCCTCGCAACTCGCCGAGGAATACCGCGGCATCCGCACCTCGCTCCTGGCCCGATGGGAACACAAGCGCAACCTGATCCACACGATCACCAGCGCGACCCCCCAGGAAGGCAAGACGATCACGAGCCTGAACCTGGGCCTGATCATGGCCGAGCTGCGCAACCGCAAAACCATCGTCATCGAGGCGGACCTCCGCCTGCCGACCTTCAACAAGCTGCTGCACCTGGGCGAGTCCAAGGGGATGATCGGCTACCTCCGCGGCGAGGCCGAGCTCAGCGAAGTGATCCAGACGGTCGAGGGCAGCTCGCTGCACATCATCACCGCCGGTAGCCGGGCCAGCAACGACGCGGTCCAGCTGCTGAGTAATAACCGGATGACGAACCTGTTAAAGGTGCTGCGGAGCAAGTACGACCACGTGATCATCGACACCCCGCCGGTCATCGAGCTGGCGGACGCGGGGATCCTCGGCGGGCTCAGCGACGAGGTCATGCTCATCGCCCGGATCAGCCGGACCCCCAAGCCGTTGATCGAACAGGCGCTGCGTGCCCTTCGCAGCTACAACGCACCGGTCGCCGGCGTGATCGCCACCGACCAGGAACGCGGCAAAAACCGCTACCACTACTACCGCTACGGGTACCGGTATCGCTACCGCTACTACGCCAAGCGGGCGGCATGATACACATGAAGTTGGATTGTTAGAAAAGTCTCAAGCGTAAGGAAATACCAATGAGCATTCGCGCTGACCAGGCACTGGCAGGTAGCGTGACAGCGGGGCGGAGTGGGTGAAAGTATCCGGGCACGAGGCCCGGTGATAGATAAAAGGAAGACGGCAGGGATGCCCGCAAGGAAGTGACCAACGCGGGGCGTAGGGGAGAAGGATGCCGGCAAAGGCCGGCACGAGGAAAAAGATGCGGATAGACACAACACACAGCTTGCCGACGTTGCTGATGATCAGCGACTGCTTGCCGGACCCCGAGGGTGGGAGTCGGGCTTCGCGGGCGTGGCGGCTGTTGTGCTGTGCCGCATCGACACACCAGGTATCGCTGTCGATCCAGACGGATAAGCCGGTCAACCTTCAAAGGTGGCGTCGTGTCGCCGAGGTCGCCCGGCGGGTCCACATCGAGTCGAACAAGGCAAACCTGTTCGGCTCCTCGAGCCTGCTGCACGGGCCGTCCGTCCACACACCGCACCAGCGTTTCGACACCGTGCTGCTGACCTCCCCGGAGCTCTGGCCTATCCAGAACCGCGTGGTGGCGGAGCATCGCCTGTGCGACTTTACGGTGGCCAGGGAAACACCGATGCAAAGCGCCTCACGGAACCCCGGGCTGATCACACGCCTGTCACGGAGCCTGCTGCGTCGGCCCAACCCGGTCAGCCGATCCGCCGTCGCGTCCACATGTGACCGCCTGCTGGTCGCCGACGCGCATCAGAAAGAACGCCTGCCCAGAGGCCGATCCCGCGCGACCGTGATCGCCGACACCGGGCAGATGGACGACTGGTCACGGATGTTCAACGATCTGCACATGGCGCAGACCTCGGTGATCGATGACTACCTCGCCCCCGAGGTGAAGGTCATGCACGTCCAGCCGCGGCCGTCGCGCAAAGCGGCCTGAACGCTCTACCCCAAATCAAGCTCTTAGCCATCAGCGATGGGTTATCAAGCCTTATCGTATTCGCCTCAACACCGCCAACCCACCCAAGCCGAGCAAGGACATGCTCGTGGGCTCGGGTATCACGATCAGCAGGCTGTGCAATTGGCCACCGGCGATCTGGGTGACTACTTGATCGCCCAATCCACGCACATTGCTGGGTGATGCCACGCTGACCTCACCGTCAACGGCCAATGCCCCTTGCCCAAAGTTGTTGTCGCCGAAAGCGAACAGGGCCCCGTCATCAGCCAGCAACAGGCTGTGTAAGCTACCGACGGCGATCTGGCTGATCACACGGCCGCCCAGATTCGAGTCATCGATCGGCGTCGCCACCGTCGTGAAGCCCGTGAATGTTCCCTGCCCGGTCGCACCGAAGTCTCTATTATCGCCCATTGAAAACACGGTCCCGTCGTCGGCCAGCAGCAGGCTGTGGGAATCGCCAGCGGCGATCTGGGTAATCGCCCGACCTCCCAGGTTTGAGGTATCGATCGGGGTCGCGATCAGGGTTTCGCCATTGATGAGACCCAAGCCGGTTTTTCCGCCAGCGTTATTACCGAATGAAAACACGGTACCGTCGTCGGCCAGCAGCAGGCTGTGGCTAAAACCAGCGGCGATCTGAGTAATCGCCCGGCCGCCCAGATTAGTCGTGACGATCGGGGTCGCGATAGTCGTTCTGCCGCCGGAATTACCCAGCCCCGTCCGGCCTTGAAGGTCCATACCGAACCCAAATACCGTCCCATCCTCGGCCAGCAGCAGGCTGTGGTTTGAACCCGTCGCCACCTGTGCAATGGCCCGGCCCCCTAGGTTCGTCGTGTCGATCGGCGTGGCAATCAGAGTGCTGCCGCTTGCCGTCCCCAGCCCGGTCATGCCATTTCCGTTGTGCCCGAAAGTAAACACAGTGCCATCTTCGGCAAGCAGCAGGCTGTGACTTCGATCCGCAGCCACCTGCTTGATCGCCCGGCCACCCAGATTGGATGTATCGATCGGCGTGGCGACGAATGTGTAGCCATCAGTGATCCCCACCCCCGTGAGTCCAAAAGCGTTACTGCCGAATGAAAACACGGTGCCGTCGTCGGCCAACACCAGGCTGTGATGATAGCCGCCGTCCACCCGCTTGATCAGCCGGCTCCCCAGGTTCGAGGTGTCAATCAACCCGGGGCCGGGGGTCCCCCCCCGCCCGGTTTTGCCGGAGTGACTATCACCGAATGCAAACGCATGACCTGCCGTTGTTGTCGCCGCATGGGTGGACGGCAACCCGATGAGCATCGCAACACAGAACGACGCGGCAGCCAATCGGTATTTCATCTTGCAACTCCATTTTACATCTCAACACTCACGAAAGTAGTCGGCCTTCACGTCAAAGACTCAGACTCACCGCCCCTGCCTCAGTAATACCAGCCCGCCCAACGCGAGCAAACCGAGGCTCGCGGGTTCGGGGATGGTGAACTTCGCCAGGTACGCATCGAAATCGCCGGCGTTGGTCCCCCCGAGGCTGCCCCTGACATACCCACTGCTGAAAACGTTACCCAAACTGTCCACCGCAAGCGCCTGCCCCTCGGTCCAATAAGCGCCGAACTGATCAGACCACAACAGGTTGCCCGCAGCATCGAACTTAGTCAGATAGGCATCAGTAAATCCCACACGGGGTCTTTCAAGGTTGCCGTCTGTGAACCCACTGATAAAAGCGTTGCCCTCACCGTCCACCGCCACGGCGTGGCTGCGGTCATCGCCAGGTGAACCGAATTGTCGGGCCCAGACTTGATTGCCCGCTGCGTCGTACTTGACGATAAAGGGGTCACTAGATCCCGCACTGGGTCCCCCAAGACTGCCGCGGGTATCGCCCGTGACGTAGATGTTGCCCGAGGCGTCTACAGATACGGACTCTCCTGCTTCATTCGACGTCGTGCCGAACTGCCGTGTCCACACCTGATTACCCGATGAATCAAACTTGGCCAGAAAGACGTCAAGCATACCCGCATTGGCCCCGCCGAGGCTGCCGCCGGTTAGGCCGTTGATGTACACGTTGCCCGCGTTATCGACGGCAACGGCCTCACTAATATCAGTAGAGTCGGTGCCGATCTGTTGAACCCACAACTCATTGCCTGCCGCGTCAAACTTAATGAGAAAAGCATCCTGGTCGCCCCGATTAACAAATCCGTCGAAACTGCCATTGGTTTCCCCGCTGATGTACACATTACCCAAACGGTCCACGGTGACGCCCATTGCGCTGTCACGTTCCGCCGTACCGACCTGGCGGGCCCACACCTGGTTGCCGGACGAATCGAACTTTATCAGGAAGGCGTCGTCACCACCTATTCTGGCACCGCCGAGTGTGCCATTCGTACGGCCTATGAGGTAAGAGTTGCCTGACGCGTCAGCCGCGACTGAAATTCCATACTCGAATGCTGTCGTCCCAATTTGTTTAGTCCACAGCACATGGCCGGACGCATCGATGCGGGAAATGAACGCGTCAAAAAAACCGGTGTTGGTTCCATCAAGGTCGCCGTTGGTCAGACCGCTGATATACGCGTTGCCGGCACCGTCCACCGCCACGCCATTGCTTTGGTCAACCCGCGACGTTCCGATCTGCGTGATCCACGCGATCGGGTACGGCTCCTCTATGGCGGCGAGCCCGTCACCTGTCACCGTCGCACACACGATCGCCGTGCTGGCGATACGAGCCGGCCATGAATACACCACAGGCATCACATTTCCTTTTTCGAATGAGGAACCCGGCCCCGGTTAAGGCCTGCGTGGTCGATCAACATCAAGGCCCCGAAACACATAACTGATTACATCACATTTTATAACGCGAGCCCACCCTGACTTCAAACAAATTACGTATTTGTGTACCAGTGGTGCCCTTTAAGGCCCCTGAAGGTGTCATTGAACTTGGCAGGTCTCAGGCCTGTTTTACACAAACAACGTATAATCGTGATGCCGATCCAGCCGCGGCCGTCGCGCAAAGCGGCCTGACCGCCCCACTTTTCATTCAGGCATTGCAACCCCGTGACCCCGGGCGTACTATCGTTGTATGCCTCCGCCCCCGATATTCAAGTCGACCCGTGTCCAATCGGTCGCCGTCGCCATCGTGATGGCGCTGGTGCTGTTAGGCGCAACCGGGCTGGCATCGCTCCAGGCGGGCAGCGGGCCGGACTACCTGAACAAGTCCACCATCCGCAAGCTCCAACAGACCCAGCCCATCGACGAGAGCTCGCCCGGCACGTTCCACTTTAACCTGCCCGACGGCTGGGCCGTGATCGAAAACGATCAGGGCGGGCTGACCCTCGTCGATCCCAAACGCGAGGAACGCCGGCTGAACCTGCTCACCGTCGTCACCCGTGACAAGACACAACCCGAGCAGATGGTCATCCGCTTTATCGAGCTGCACCCGGACCCCAGCTTCCGCGCAACGCTTCAGCCCGCCGCTCAGCCCTTCGTCTTCACACTGACCGAGACCCAGCTCCGCGGCGCGCAGTTCATCGGGATCAGCACCGACGACACCGGCATGGTCCGCGAACACATGCTCGCCTGCCTGTCGCCGGACGGGTACCACTACTGGCTGATCTACCTGACCGATTCCGTTCAAGCCGACTCCGATATCAAGGAGTCGCTACGCGTGAACACGAGACTGCTTCAGGAGGTCTACCGGTCGGCACGGGAATCTACCGAGTAATCAGCGGGTCGAAAGAGAAAGGATGTCTGATGACTGGTTGGCGAATCGTAGCGGCTTGTGGGTTGATGTTGCTGAGCCTGTGCGTGCAACCTGCCATGGCGCAGGCCGATAACGCGCGCAACGCCGCGACCGGGCGATGGCAGGAGCAGGCCTACGGGATGTCGCTGGATATCCCCGCCGACTCGACCTACCACGAGCAGACCGCCGACGGCGCGCTGATCCAGTTCCTCACGCAAGACCCCGCGACAATCGGCGTCTACATCCGCCGCAGCCAGAACGAACTCACCCTCGAAGGGATCAAGGACAAAGCCGTCCGCGAGTTGGGCTTTCGGCACCCTTCCGCGGTCACGCTGACCCAGGACGCCGATCCGGTGACGATCGCCGGGCGTGCCGGGCTGGGGCTGTTTCTGGCGATCCCCGACGAACAACAAGGCGACTGGGTCTACGGCCAGGTCTACGCCCTGATCGACCCGACCACCGTGGCGGTCTACCAACTCAACTGCAATGTCAGCGAGTTCGACGCCGCCTACAAAACATTTAAGACCCTGATCGACAGCGTCAGCTTCGCGGCTCCCGCCGAGCTCGACCGCCTGCGCACCGAACGCATCACCGCCGGGCAGGTTTGGCTCGAGTCCATCAACAGCGAAAAGATCAAGTCCGCCCTCATCCCCGAGCAATGGTTTCGCGTCACCCTGGAGGGCAAGGACATCGGGTACATGCGCGTCCGTCACCACGACGAGGCCGACCACGTCCCCCCGGGCACCAGCGTCGCGGTCCAGTCCCGACTCGTTGAAGGCGAGAACATCTACGACACCGAAGGTCAATACTTCGAGTCCGACCAGCGCGTCGATGAGTTCTGGACAAGCACGACCACACTTAAACTCCCGCAGACCGCCGCCTACAACCCCGACGCCCCGCCGCAACCCATGACCCAGAACTGGCGGCAGACCGGCCTGCGCGACGGCCACGCCATGGAGGTCTCACAGGAAACCCCGACCAACATCAAGAAGTATTCCTGGATGACACCCCCCCAGGCCTACCTCTCGCAGGTCAATCAGTTCGTCCTCCCCGCCCTGCTCCCGCACGACAAGCCGCAGACCCTGGCGTTCTACGCCTTCGACAAGGACGCACGCAAACTCTCCCTGCGCACCTATCAGATCCAACCCATGCCCGGCGGGTCCTACCGCGTCTTCGAACGCCCCACCCCCGACCAGGCCCAACACGTCGCCACCTACAGCCCCACCGGCCGACTCATCGAACGCCGCCTCCCCGACGGCCGAGTCATCTTGGCAACCACCCCCCAGGAACTCAAACGCATCTGGGGCGCGCTATAAAGATCCTCACACCGACGGCATGCTAATCCTCATAAGCAGATCAATACGCAGAATAATACTGCGGTTGACTACGCTTGCGGTACAGCGCTGATATCATAGATAATTAAGCCATACCAAAAGGATGTTTACGTTTTGGAACTCACCATCGAACTACCCATCGGCGAGCAACGCGTCGGTGTCACCGGGGCGGCGGAGCGGAATCTTAAGATTATCCGTGAGACCCTCGGCGTCCACCTCACCGCTCGCAACGGCACGCTGACCATCCGCGGCGACGAGCTGGCGGTCGGGCAGGCTTCGCGCGTGATCGAGCGGCTGACCGACGCCGCCCTGCGCGACGAGCCGATGTCGCGCAAGCAGTTGGTCGACACCATCGTCACCGCGACCAGCATGCCCAACGCCGCGGTCAGTGTCGCGCAGGAGACGATCGCCAAGCGTACCGGGCTGGACCTGGCGCACGGGATGGATGTCTACCTCCCGGACAAGCGTGTCAAGGCGATGACCGAAGGGCAACGGGTCTATCTGGACGCGATCTTCACCAACGACCTGACCTTCTGCTCCGGCCCGGCGGGCACGGGCAAGACCTATCTCGCGGTCGCGGCCGCGGTGTCGATGCTCAAGCGCGGGCAGGTGCGCAAACTGGTACTCGTCCGCCCCGCCGTCGAGGCCGGGGAGAAGCTGGGCTTCCTGCCCGGCGACCTTCAGGACAAGGTCAACCCGTACCTCCGCCCGTTGCTGGACGCGCTGCATGACATGATGGAGTTCGACCACATCCAGCGGTTCATGGCCTGCGACCTGATCGAGATCGTCCCGCTCGCCTTCATGCGTGGGCGAACACTTAACGACTCGCTGATCATCCTGGACGAGGCCCAGAACACCACGCGTGGGCAGATGCTGATGTTCCTGACCCGGCTGGGCATGGGCGGGAAGATGATCGTCACCGGCGACACCTCCCAGATCGACCTGGACGACCCGAGGGAATCCGGCCTGATCGACGCCGTCCGCCGACTAAAGAACGTCCGAGGCGTCGGGATGGTCTCGCTCGACAGCGTCGACATCGTCCGCCACAGCCTGGTCCAGAGGATCGTCAAGGCCTACGGAAACGCCGATTCCAGCACCTCAAGGCCGGTTTAAGATTGGGGATAACCTCTCGATTGGCAAGTCTGATAAAATTACGCCCACGACAGCAGACGCCCCGGGGCGATAACCCGAACCTGTTGCTGTTGAGTGATCCGGGTGGCTTGACACCAAGTGGCTTGTGAGAGTGGTCGATGACCGGGTTATGGGCACGGATCCGCCCCAGCCCCAAAGCGAGACAAGAAAACTGGTATGGCCAACGGCAAGAGTAAATCATCCACCACCGCCCGCCGACGCGAGGTCCGCAAGAGCGTGCCCCGGCCCGGGCCGTTATGGCTGCAGACCCTGCGCCGCCGAGAGGTCGGTTGGGCCGCGCTGTTTATCGCCATGCTCGTCGCGGTCGCCGGGCCGGTGGCGATCTGGCTGGGCGGGCCCGAGCATTATTACGCCGGGCAGGTGCTCACCGAGCCGATCACAGTCCGGGTCGCGTTTGAGCGCGAAGACGTCGAGCGCACCCAGCAGATGCGCGACGCGGAACGGCGCAACCTCCCCGCGATCTACGTCGCCGACGAGGCCTACCTCAACGCCCTGAAGAACCGGCTGAACGACCTGCTGGCGCTGACCGAATACCCGACCGTCGAAGAGGTCCCCGCCGAGCTGCGTGACCAGACCCGTCTCACCGAGCTGGTGCTCCACGAGTTGCGTCAGTACATCGAGAACGGCCAGCCCACCGAGCAGTGGCAGACCGACACCCGCCGATTCCTCCAGGAGCTGTTTGAGCTTGCGGTGCTTGACCCGACCGATCAGCACCCAAGCGACGACCCCGTCGGGATGCGGCCGATCACGATCGTGCACCCCGACCCCGTCCCCGGCAAGGCCGAGGAACAGCGGCTGTTCGGCAGACGCATCCTGTCGCTGACCGATACCAAACGCCTGGAAGACGAGGTCGAGTTCGCCACACGCCACTTCTACAACAAGGAACACCTGCAGAAGTCGATCGTCGCGTTGGTGATGCAACACCCCCAACCGACCTATCACTACGAGCCCAACCTCACCGGCCTGCGTGGCGACGAAGCCGCCGCCGCCGTCCAGCGGCAGGTCGTCAAGTATGATGCCAACGCCGTCCTGTTCACCACCGGCACGGAACTCACCCGCGACGATATCGGCCTGATCCTAAGTGAGCAACGCGCTTACGCACGCAGCATGACCCAGGGCCACGCCTTCCTGGCGCTGCTCGGACGGCTCGGCCTGATCCTGATGGTCGGCGTCGCCATCTGGACCTACATCTTCTATTACAACGAACGCATCGCCCGCAACCCGATGCGTGGCCTGGCGATCACGTCGCTGGTGCTGCTGTGTCAGTTCATCGCGGTCGGGCTTGGCCGGGGCTACCCGCAACTGCTCCCGGCGATGACCACCCTGCCGGTGCTCATGGCGGCGACCGTCCTGGTCATCGTCTACGACCAGCGTTTCGCCCTGGCGATGGGCGGGTTCCTCGGGCTGCTGGTCCTGCTGAGCCTGGACCTGAAGGTCGAGCACATGCTGGTGATGATGTCCGGCGTCGGCGTCACGGTCGCGCTGCTGCGCGAGGTACGCAGCCGATCCAAACTCGTCACGGTCGGGCTCTGGTCCGGGCTGGCGATGGCGGTGACCATCTTTCTCTCATCGGTGATGACTCACCCGCTGGGCGTGACCAACGAGCTCTGGCGCATCGGGATGGATTCCGCATCAATGGTGGTCGCCGGGCTGCTGGCGGTCGGCATCGTGCAGTGGGGCCTGCCCGCGATCGAGACCGTCTTCAAGGTCACCACCGCGATGACGCTTAAGGAACTGAACGACGCAAGCCACCCGCTGCTGCAACGGCTTGCGCAGGAAGCGCCCGGGACGTATCAGCACTCGCTGCGTATCGCCGACATGGCCGAGGCCGCCGCGAAGACCATCGGCGCCGACGGCCTGTTCTGCCGGGTCGGCGCGATGTACCACGACATCGGGAAGATCAACAAGCCGATGTACTTCATCGAGAACCAGGGCGGCGGGCCGAACCGCCACGACAAGCTCACCCCCGCGATGAGTCTGCTGATCATCGTCGGCCACGTGAAGGACGGCATCGAGATGGCGCGCGAATACGCCCTGCCGCCGACGCTGCGTCACTTCATCGAGAGCCACCACGGCACGACGCTGGTCGAGTACTTCTACCACGCCGCCAAGAAGCAGACCGAGGCCGAGGACAAGCCCGAGCCCAGTGAGTTCGAGTTCCGCTACCCCGGGCCCAAACCGCAGACCAAAGAGGCCGCGATCATGCTGCTGTGCGACTGCGTCGAGAGCGCCGCACGTTCGCTGCCCGAGCCCACCCCGGTCCGGCTGGAGCAGGTCGTCAACACCCTGGCCCGCAAACGCCTGACCGACGGCCAGTTCGACGAATGCAACCTGACCCTCAGCGAGCTTCACAAGATCGAGGAATCGATCATCAAGACCCTCCGCGCCGTCTACCACGGCCGGATCGCCTACCCGACCGAGAAGAAAGACGCCGCCTCCGCCGAGCCCGACGGCCGCTCGTCTGGTGCGGCCACGGCTTCCTGACCAGGCATTCCATAAGC
Source organism: uncultured bacterium (assembly GCA_965368605.1). GTDB lineage: Bacteria > Planctomycetota > Phycisphaerae > Phycisphaerales > Phycisphaeraceae > JAJRRS01. The sequence continues at coordinate 16,867 of CBDUNP010000016.1, forward strand.
CCCCGGACGAGCCGCCCCGGTTCAAAGCGAGTATTTGCTTAGAGTTGGGGCCACGGCGGTTGTTCTGCCGATAGTAAGAAAACGCCGTTATAGGCCCCTGAACACGATTTCAGGCCGGTGCCACGGCGGGCATGATCGGTTAAAATACGCGGCTGGCCTCTGCGGCCCGATGCGAGTGACAGACCTTCGGAGCGATTGAATTGAGTACCAGCCGGATGCTGATAGCGGTGAGTAGCCCCTGGGCCAGCGAGAAATTGGCCGAGCCGATCGCGGATATGGCCAAGCGCCTGGACGCTACCGCCGTCGTGGCCCACGTCGCCCAGCAGCAGGACGAAGACGAGCACGAGTCCGACGCCACCCAGCGTGGCGAGGAAACCCTCAAGCTGCTGACCAAGACGCTGGAAGCCGCCGGCGTTAACGTCGAGAGCGTCATGCTCTTTTCCGACGACGTCGCCAAGGCGATCCTCAACACCGCGCACGCCAAGCAGTGCACCTTCATCGTGCTGGGCCTGACCGGCAAGGGCGTGCTCAAACGCCTCATCGCCGGCGACGTCCCCGCCAACATCGTCCGCCAGGCCGACATGCCCGTCCTCCTCTGCCCCGCCAACTGGAACGGCTCGCTCTAACCCCCAGCCCGCCCCACCACCATTCTCCAAACCCGCCTCCCACAGCCGCTTGCGGCTTAGCGTTATCCATATCCAGATTTTCATCGACGCCACAACCACGCCACGGTAGAATGATGGCCTTCCATGCACGTCACACACCTTTAGTATCTGAGGGGACATCCCAATGAAACCTGCCAACCTCGCGAACGCCTGCCCCATCGCCCTGGGCCTGTCAGCCCTGCTCGCAGCAACGCCCGCCGCCCACGCCCAACTCACCATCACCGACGTCGGCCGATACGACTTCACCGACGCTTCCGTCTCAGGCGCACGCGAACTCAGCGGACTGGTACTTTCACGAGCATCATCGGTCTATCGCGCCATCGGGGACAAGGATGCGCAGATACCAACGGTCTTCATTCACGTCGATCCTTCAGCCGGCCACATAACCCTGGCCAGCATCAACGCCGCACCAACCCCATTAACCGGCGCTACCCCCGAGGACCGAGAAGCGATCGCGATACAGGGCGATCACTTCTTAATGATCAATGAATCCGGACCGGCCCTGGAGTCCACCGACTTTAATTCGCCCTTGAATGATTCACTCATTACGACGAGCACCCCAGGGTTTGAAGTCTTCGCACACGCCCGACCTAATCGAGCGTGGGAATCACTGGCCGTTTTTCAAGCCAATCCTTATACAATCCTCACCGCTAACGAAGACGCGCTCACCGTCGACGGCCCGGCCGCCAGCTTCTCCGCCGGCGCCATGGTCCGTGTCCAGGCCGCCTCCGTAGACGCCGCCAACTCTACCGCCTCCGCCATCGGCCAGTTCGCCTACCCCATCGACGCCATCAACGGCGACAACCCCCTGGTCTCCGGCGAACAAAGCGGCCTGGTCGAACTGCTCACCCTCCCCGACAACACCGTCCTGGCCATGGAACGCGCCGTCGGGCTCACCGGCTACCGCATCCGCCTCTACGAAATCAACGGCGAGAACGCGACCGACGTCAGCGGCTTCGCCGGGCTCGACGGCCTCACCCCCGGCGTCGATTACACGCCCTTATCCAAAACCCTACTCTGGGAAAACACCTTCAGCGTCCTGACCAACTCCAACTTCGAAGGCATCACCCTTGGGCCAATCCTCGCCGGCGGCGAACAGAGCCTGATCCTCGTCGCCGACAACGCCTCCGGCCCGGACCTGCCGTTCGTCGGGCAGCAATGGACCGCGCAGGATCAATCGCTCTACAGCCTGAAGCTAGGTATGTCAGGCTCCGGCGTGCTGACCGGCGACCTCAACGAAGACGGCTTCGTCGGCATCGACGACCTGAACATCATCCTCGGCCAATGGAACCAGACCGTCTTCCCAGGCACCGGGCCCGATTCAAACGTCGACGGCTTCATCGGGATCGACGACCTGAACCTGATCCTGAGCAACTGGAACAACGGCACCCCGCCGACCGACTTAACCGCCATCCCCGAGCCCGCCTCCGCCGCGCTGCTGGGCCTGCTGTCGTTTATGTGCGTGAAAAGAACCCCGGCAAACCGTATTCAATAAACCCGCGCCGACGCTTTCGGCACCTATTGATTCTCCCGTCTGAGCATCTGCCGTTGCAGCCAGACCGACAGGCGCTGCAACTGATCC
>CBDUNP010000017.1:0-19076 GCA_965368605.1 uncultured bacterium
AGGGCCTGCATCGCGGCGGAGAGCTGCTCTTGCGAGAGTCGGCCGTCGTTCTGTTCTAACGCCTTGGCCAACGCTTCCGCGGCGGCGGCGTCTTCCATCTTCCGCAGCGCTTCGTCGGCGGCCTCGGCGGCGGCTTTGTCCAACTGGTCCCCCATATGGTCCAACGCCTCCCACGTCCGCGACGGGTCGGTCCCGATCGCGTCGTCGGCAACCTTGGCCATGTCGTCCCGCATCGCCTCGGCCTGCGGCTCGTCGATGATCTGCTCTTCTTCAAGCACCTCGACCTGATCCTCCAGCGAATCGATCGTCCGCTGGACGTTCATCGCGATGGCGGAGGCCTCGCTCTTTGGCAGCGGTGCAAGGACCGCGCCGATCAGGAAGAGAAAAGAAAGGCCCATCGCCGCCAGCGTCTGCCCGCCGCGCCAACGCACGCGCAGCGGCGTCGGGACCGACAGGCGCTGCGCCCAGACATCAAAACCCTCCATGTCGCGTGCCATCAGCAGGCCGCCGAGCTTCCTACGCCCATCGACCACGGCCCGGGCCTGCTGTGCGTTCGGGCGCTCGCGCCAGGCCAACAGGCTCGCGGCTATCCAGACCAAAACCAGGCCGATCCCCCCCCACCACCAGTGGGCGCTGTCCACGCCCGTGGCGAAGCGGGTGATCAAGGCCGACACGCCCCAGAGCAATAAGTACCCCGTGGTCAGCAGGACGCCCCACCGCAGCAGCGCGGCACGAAAGATATCCGCGATCAGGGCGGAGGAGACCTCCTGAGCCTGTGCGTCCCGGTCGTCATACAGATTCTGACTGAGGTGGTCCGGCATGAGATTATCCCCGAGGTCGATCGACCGAAGCGATGAGCAAAGGTGGCTGGCTGCGGTGCCTCAACCCGCCAGCCAGCGTGAAAATATGTTACCAAGTCCAACCGCCCAAAGACAGTAAATCCCAGCTTCTATCCCCATAGACGGGACAGACCGGTTTATATGACATATTAAATGACGCTGAATCTATCATATAAGGTTCGATCATGGCCATGAAGACCTATGGCGGGGGCCCGGTGGCGATAACCCAGCCACGGGACAATCGCCAGCCGGTCCGGTACCATCTTGGATCATCTGTCGACCGCCTCACGTCGTAACGGAGCTATCTCGATGAGCAATCCCCCCGCTGATGCGTCCATGATCCAACTACCGAAACAATCGGCCGGGCTTCGGCTGAGCGTGATGATGTTTTTGCAGTACGCGGTCTGGGGGGTGTGGCTGCCTTACCTGGCGAACTACCTGGGCGCCCCGGTGGCCGACGGGGGGCTGGGTTTTTCCGGGGCACAGATCGGTTGGATCCTGGGGCTGGCCGGTTCGATCGGTGCGATGGCTGCGCCGTTTATTGCCGGGCAGGTGGCGGACCGGTACCTCAACGCCGAACGTGCCTTGGCGTTGCTGCTGATCCTAGGCGGGATCGTCAAGATCATCACCGCATACCAGACGGGGTACGCCGCCTGGCTGGTGCTGTCGGTGCTGTATTCCGTGCTTTATATGCCGACGCTTGCGCTGACCAACAGTATCGCGTTTGCGAACCTGGACGACCCGGAGAAGAAGTTCCCGCCGGTCCGTGCGTTGGGGACGATCGGGTGGATCGTCGCGTCGGTGGCGTTCCCGGTGATCTGGATGCAGACCGATATCCACATGACGGGCACCTGGCCGTTTATCGCCGGGACAGACAAGGCGAACGCGACGGCGTTGATCGCCGACGCGCTGATCGTGTCGGGCGTCGTGTCGATCGGGTACGCGGTGTACTGCCTGATCCTGCTGCCGAAGACGCCGCCGAAGCAGGACGTCGCGCACCCGCTGGCGTTTGCCGAGGCGTTCAGCCTGTTTAAGCGGTCGGACTTCGCGGTCCTGACGTTTGCGGCGTTGCTGATCTCGATGATCCATCAGTGCTACTTCATCCGGACGGGGCCTTACCTGGAAAACGCGATCGGGTTCGCCGGCTCCGCGGTCGGGCCGGTGATGGCGATCGGGCAGGTCAGTGAGATCCTGGTGCTGGCGGTGCTTGGGCTGTTTATCAAGAATCTGGGCTACAAGTGGGTGCTGGTCCTGGGTACGCTGTCGTTTGTCCTGCGGTACGGGCTGTTTGCCTATGTCTTATCTTCGGAAGAGCCCAGCAAGGGCGTCGTGCAGGCGGCGATGATCCTGCACGGGTTTAACTACGGCTGCTTCTTCGCCGGCGCGTTTTTGTATGTCGAGAAGATCGCTCCGCCAAACATCCGGCACTCGGCGCAGACCGTGTTCGGGATCATCATCCTGGGGCTGGGGCCTGTGCTGGCGGGGGCGTACAACCAGTATTTCGACCGGTTCAAGGACGCAAATGATGCGCAGCAGTATGAGCAGTTCTGGTACACCCAGTCGGGGATCGCCCTGGTCGCGATGCTGGTCATCCTGGCTGTGTTCCGTCAGGCCAAGGAAGCCGCGACTGATGAAAACTCTGTTACATAATCGCCGTATGCGTGTGGACGTAGGGTTAACAGGTGTTAAGCAGAACCCGGCCAAACCGACTAGATCAGGGGGCTTGTAGTCCCAGCCGACGGGGCTATCATTGATTCTTTAATACATATAATCGAGGAGTTCGGGATGTCTTTTTCTGCCTTGATCCGACTGCTGCCCGCGGCGCTGCTGTCGGCCTGTTTCATCGGCACCGCCTGTGCGGAGCACCACGAAACCGAACCGGCCACCGAACACAACACGCTCACCGAGGAAGAAGCCGCCCAGGGCTGGGTGCTCCTGTTTGACGGCGAATCCATGGAGCACTGGCGCGGGTACAAGATGGAGGACGTCCCCGAAGGGTGGGCGGTTGTCGATGGGTGTATCACCCGCGTGGGCGCAGGCGGCGAGCTGATCACCCGCGAGCAGTTCGACGACTTCGAGCTGAGCATCGAGTGGCGCATCACCGAAGGCGGCAACTCCGGCATCTTCTACAACGGCACCGAAGAATACGACAACATTTACGCGAGCGCTCCGGAGATGCAGGTCCTGGACAACGGCACGCACAACGACGGGAAGAACACGCTCACCAGCGCCGGCGCGAACTACGCACTGCACGCCCCCGCGGTGGATGCGACCAAGCCGGTCGGCGAGTTCAACGTCGCCCGCATCCTCGTCCGGGGCAACCACGTCGAGCACCACCTCAACGGGCAGAAGCTATTAGAATATGAGCTCGGGAGCGACGAATGGAAGGCGCTTGTCGCGGCCTCTAAGTTCAAAGACATGCCGGGCTACGGCCAAGCCGGGTCGGGACACATCGCGCTCCAGGACCACGGCGACACCGTCAGCTACCGAAACATCAAGATCCGCATACCCCAGGCAGCGCAGTCGCAGCCGGCAACCCAGGGAGACGAATAACATGGCAGACCACACACCCGCTAAAGACGCACAACCAAGTCAGGGCGCATCCCGGCGTGAGTTCCTCACACGCACCGCGGCGCTCGCCGGGACCGCCGCGATCCTCGGCGCAGCCTCTAAGAGCGAAGCCAACATCGGGCTTAATCCCAACGCGGTTGTGCCCAAGTCCGGCAAGCGCGCCCCGCTGAAAGACGGCGAACCGATCCGCATCGGTGTCATCGGCGTCGGCGGGATGGGCACCGGGCACGTCCACGCCATGCTCAACATCAACGAACGCAAGGACGCCAACGTGCAGGTCGTCGGCCTGTGCGACGTCTGCCAGCCCCGCTGGGAAAACGCGCTGGCCGCCTGCAAGGATAAGCAGCCCGACGTCGAGACCAAGACCTACGTCCACCACGAGGAGTTGCTGGCCCGGGAAGACCTGCACGGCGTGGTGATCGCTTCGACCGAACACTGGCACGCCCAGCACAGCATCGACGCCATCGCCGCCGGCAAAGATGTCTACTGCGAGAAGCCCATGACGCTGCGCCTGCCCGAGGCCCTGCACATGCGCGAGGTTGTCAAGGCCAACCCCGACATCATCGTCCAGGTCGGCACGCAGCAGATGATGCGTCCCAAGTTCCAGTCCGCCAAGAAACTCCTGGCCGAAAACGCCATCGGCAAAGCGACCTTCAGCCAGACCAGCTACTGCCGAAACTCCAAAGAAGGCGAGTGGCTTTACTACAAGATCGACCCCAACTGGGAGCCGGGTAAGAACATCGACTGGGAACGCTGGTGCGGCTCGCTGGGCACGCGCGAGTGGAGCCCCGAGATCTACGCGCGCTGGCGCCGCTACAAAGACTACTCGACCGGGATCATCGGCGACCTTCTGGTCCACGTGATGACGCCGATGATGTATGCGTTGGACGCCGGCTGGCCGACCCGTGTCGTCGCCTCCGGCGGGCACTACGTCGACAAGGCCATGGAAAACCACGACCAGGTCAACATCAACGTCGAGTTCGAGTCCGGGCACACCATGGTCGTCGCGGGCTCGACCGCCAACGACGTCGGCCTGGAAACCATGGTCCGCGGACACGAAGCCAACATCTACCTGGGCGGGCGCAACTGCGTGCTCCGACCCGAGCGCAATTATGTGGATGACATCGACGAACTGGACATCCCCTCCGAAGACATCGGCAACGACCAGGACGCGATGCGCAAGGACTGGCTGAACAGCATCCGCACCCGCCAGCCCAACATGAGCCAGGTCGACCTGGCGGCGCAGGTCATGGTCATCGTAGACCTGGCGACACGCTCGATGTGGGACGGCGGGGCCTACGGCTTTGATCCGAAGACACTCACCGCCAAGCGGCTCTAAGACTTAGACAACTATGCCGATCACGCTCGCCGTCAACGCGATGGGCACCCGCTTTGAGCTGGTGCTGGCCGGGGACGATCCGCACCGCCTCCGCGTGGTCGGTGAGTTGGCGATGCGCGAGATCACGGAATGCCATGCGAGGTTCAACCTCTTCGACCCCGGGAGCTGGCTGAACACGATCAACCGCCAGGCCTACGAAGCCCCCGTTGCATTGGATGACTTGTCGTATCAATTGCTGGACACCTGTCAGCAGGTTTACGCAGACTCGGACGGCGCGTTCGACGTGACGGTCGCGCCGTTGATGCATGCGGTTGGTCTGCATCGCACGGACGGGTCTTGCAGCGAGCAGGACATTGACCGGGCACGGGCCCGCGTCGGGATGCAACACGTGAAAATCGATCAGACTGACAGGGCGATCCGGTTTATGAAACCCGGCATCGCACTGGACCTTGGCGCGGTGGCCAAAGGGTTCGCGATCGACCTGACGGTCGAAGTGCTCAGAGAGCACGGCGTCACCTGTGCCCTGCTGCACGGCGGAACCAGCACAGCGGCCGCGATCGGCGCCCCTCCGGAACAGGACGCCTGGCAGATCAAGATACACGACCCCCACGGATCACCCGAGCAACACAACAAGACCATCGCATTAAAAGACGAGGCGATGTCGGTGTCCGCGCCGACCGGCCGGGTGATCGAGACAGACGGCCAAACGATCGGCCATGTTTTGGACCCGCGCACGGGTGAATCCGCGATGGCGCACATGTTCGCCGCCGCGGTCGGGCCGTCCGCGTGCCTGGCCGATGCGTGGTCCACCGCCCTACTTGTTCTGGGCCAACGCCCCGACACCATGCCACGCGACATGCGGGCGGTCCTGCCAGAACCGGCTGCACACACATCCACTTACTCAACCAATAACTCGACGAAGCTGGAAGGCGTATTCACATGACCGAAACCGACCGCAGAACTTTTCTCATGCAGACCGGCGCGCTTGCGGCGGTGGCGCTGATGCCCGGCCTCGCTTTCGCGGCGGATGTCGAGCTGAACTCCGAGGTCTCCGTCGCCATCATCGGGATGGGCCGACAGGGCCGGGCGATGGCCGGGGAGTTACAAAAGATCAAGGGCGTCAAGATCGCGGCGATCTGCGATGTCGATCCGGGCCGGCTGCGCTCGGGCGCGAGGCGCGTTGCGGGCGTCGCGACCTTTGAGACCCACAAGCAGCTTCTGGATGCCTCCAAAGATATCAGCGCCGTTTTTATCGCGACACCGACGCACACCCACCGTGCGGTGATGGAAGACGCGGTCGCGGCCGGGAAACACGTCTACTGCGAAGCGCCGCTGGCGTCGACGATTGAAGACTGCCAAGCCATCGCCGCCGCCGCGCGGGGGTCGTCCACCATCTGCGCCGCCGGGCTACTGGCACGCAGCAACCCGATCTACAAGCTGGCGCGCACCTTCTTCCGCTCCGACTCGGTCCGCGACCTCGTGGCGATGCGTGCCCAGTCGAATGAAAAAACCACCTGGCGCAACCCGTCTTCCGACCCGGCACGCGAAAAAGCACTGAACTGGCGGCTGGACAGCGAGCTCTCCACGGGCCTCGCCGGGGAGCTGGGCACGCACCAGTTCGATGTCTTCCACTACTACCGCGACAAGTACCCCACCACCATCCAGGGGCACGGCTCCATCCAACTCCACAAAGACGGGCGCAAGGTTCACGACACCATCTCCGCGACACTCACCTTCGACGACAAGACCGTGCTGCAATACGCCGCGACGCTCGGGAACTCGTACGAGGGCACGCACGAAGTCTTCCAAGGCTCCAACGCAGCGATCAAACTCGCCTGGACACACGGCTGGATGTTCAAGGAAGCCGACGCACCCACCCAGGGCTGGGAGGTTTATGCCAACCGCCAGCAGTTCCACAACGAGGAAGGCATCACCCTCATCGCCGACGCGACCCAACTCGCCTCGCAGGGCAAACTCGAGTCCGGTGTCGGCCTGCCCAACCCGCCGCTGTACTACGGCGTGGGCGACTTCCTCAAGAGCGTCACCGAGAACACGCCCGTCGTCACCTCCATCGAAGAGGGCGCACGCGCGACCGCCATAGGTATCCTCACACACCAGGCGACCCAGACCGGTGAAACCATCACCGTCGACACCAACCTGCTCGGAGACGCCTGACCCATGGCCCAACCCTCGACGCTTAGACAACTCGGCTTCAATGCACGGCTGGGCCTGACGCTCATCGTCCTGACCCTGCTCGGCGGGCTCACCGTGTCGGGCATCTATATGAAGATGCATCACGACAATCGCGACGAGCAGCCGGGCCTGACCATGAACGATATCCGTGGGCACTACGCCGGGGTCAACGTGCCCTCCCCCCTGCTGGGCGCGCTGGAACGCGGGCACCCCGAGCAGCAATCGGAAGCGTCACGCGAGGTCTTACTCGACTGGCTGCAGGGTGATCGCATCAGCGAAGACTACGACAGCCTGGACCTGGGTGATCTCGCGCCCGCTGAGATCATCGCCAACGACTGCCTGAGTTGTCACAGCGCGCAGAGTTCCGGCCCGGGCACCTACCCGCAGGTCCCCCTGGACTACTTCGACCAGATCAAGAAGATCGCCTTTTCCAGCGACATCCGGCCGGTTGGCACGGAGGTGCTGGCCGCGTCCACGCACACCCACGCGATCAGCCTTGCCGTCATGGCGCTGGCGACCGGGGGACTGCTGCTGCTGACCGGCTGGCCACGCGGATTGACGAACCTGTTTGTGTTGTTGATGGGGCTGGGCTTGATGATGGACATCGGCGGGTGGTGGCTGGCGCGAGTCAATGGCGCGGTCGTCCCGATGATCGTCGTGGGCGGGTTCATCTTCGCCGCGTCCACCGGGCTGTCATTACTGCTTGTTGTATTGGATTTATGGCGACCCAAGCAACCACAGACCTAACTAATCGTGACGAAGCCCACGTTCTTAAAACGTGGGCCACCTCGTGGGCCACCTAAACCATCCGCCCTTCAACCTAGCGCCCCTAAAGCGCCATCTCCGTGCGGACCTTCTCGAGCAGCGCCTTGGTCGCAGCGATCCCTTCCATCTCGCCGAGTTCACGGCCTTCGTACTCGATGCCGACGTAGCCGTGATAATCCGCATCCATCACGATCTTCATCATCCGCGCGTAGTCGATCTGCGACTCGTTGCCGTGATCGTCAAAGACGTGCGACTTGGCGGAAACCGCTTTGGCGTAGGGCATCAGTTCCTCGACACCCTTGTACTTGTCGTACCACTGATCGCCCTCAAGCCGGAAGTTTCCGAAGTCCGGCAGCGTGCCGACGCGGTCGTGCTTGACCAGTTCCATCACACCGGCGAGCCATGCGCCGTTCGATGACAACCCGCCGTGGTTCTCGACCAGCACGTTCAGGCCGTGGGTATCGGCGAACTCGCAGAGGCGACGCAATCCGTCGGCGGCGAGCTTCTGCTGCTCTTCGTATTCCCCTTCGCTGGCGGCGTTGACGCGGATCGAGTGGCAGCCGAGGAATTTCGCGGCCTCGACCCATTTGTAATGGTTCTCGACCGCCTGTGTGCGTGCCGCTTCGTCGGGGTCGCCCAGCCGACCTTCGCCGTCACACATGATCAGCAGGCTCTTGACGCCATGGTCTTCGGCTCGCTGCCTCATCTGACCGAGATAGTCGGTGTCTTTGGCTTTGTCCTTAAAGAACGAGTTGACGTATTCGATCGCGTCGATATCAAACTTCGTCTTTGCGACCTCGGCAAACTCAAGGTTGTCCATCGCTTTGGCGTACAGGGCCTTGTGGAGCGACCACTGGGCTAGCGAGATCGAGAAGAAGTGGGTGAAAGGGTCGGCCTCGGGCTCGGGCTGTGTCCCCGGCACACTGTCATCCGCGTGCGCAGCCGCCCCGCCCGGCACCCCCGTCAACCCAACCGCCGCCCCCGCGAGCGCGACCGCTGAAGCCTGAACAAATCCACGCCGTGTCATGTCTCCAGTCATCGCCATGCCTCCTGTTTCTGAGAGTGTCATCACCAACCGCCCCGCAATCCGGCCCCGGCTGTACCCCCAGACCGACAACCATCTTACCCGCCCGATACAGTAGCGTCATCAGACACGCCTTCCCGCCTACTTGCCTGCGTCGATCCAGAGTAAACTGTAGAGACTCAGGGCAACGTTTGCCCCTGCAACACCGACAGACGCCCCGCGAGTAACGCCCGACATGCCCAGCCACAAACCCGCCCCCGTCATCGACATCTTCGCAGGCCCCGGCGGTCTGGACGAAGGTTTCTCAGCCAGGCCAGTCGGCCCACGGGACTCGGACTAGAGAATAGCCACTACACGCTCAACGTCTGAATCGTTAAATGCTGAGATAATTTTCGAGTATGAATCGAGCCGCATATCACAATAAGATCGAATCATTTGTCGAGTCTGATCCAAATGCCGTGCTCGGGCGGCTGGTCGAAGCGAGTTCATTTTCTGTAGAGATAACACAGCGCGGAGCGTGGGCACATCAAATACAACAACTACAGGATCAACTAAAGAACTATCGTGGTCGCGGTTCAGTTTATTTTGAGTGGGCCATTCCTCGTTTAGGCAAGCGTATCGATGTAGTACTGATTGTGGATCACGTTATTTTTGTGATGGAATACAAAGTCGGTGAGTCTAAGTACACCGCAAATGCCATAGATCAAGTTTGTGACTACGCGCTCGACCTCAAGAATTTTCATGAGAGCAGCCACGACCTATACATCGCCCCCATCTTGATTGCCACGAACGCGATCAATCAGCATGCCGTGGTTTCTATCTCTGTGGATCAGGACCACCTTCTTCAACCGATTTATGCTTCCAGCCAAGAGGTCCCCAAGATTATTGCGTCGGTATTAACATTTGTCGACGCACCATCAATTGATACTGTATCTTGGGAGCGAGGCCGGTATTGTCCCACGCCAACCATCATTGAAGCCGCGACGGCCTTATACCGGGGCCACGCCGTTAAAGACATATCACGAAGCGATGCGGGGGCACGTAATCTTACTCAGACTACAGGCGCCGTCGAAAAGATCATCCGAGAATCCAGATCTAATTCTCAGAAGTCAGTCTGCTTTGTCACGGGGGTCCCCGGTGCGGGAAAGACATTGGTGGGCTTGAACATTGCAACCCAGCATCTCGACCAAACATCTGATCTTTATAGTGTATTCCTGTCTGGCAACGGGCCACTTGTATCTATATTGAGAGAATCGCTTGCCCGAGACAAGGTAAATCGCAGATCCGAACTCGGGCAAAGCTTACGAATAGGTGTGGCGCGAAGTGAAGTAAAGGCTATAATACAAAACGTCCATCACTTTCGTGACGACTGCCTGGCTGACCCTACACAACCCCCAATCGAACATGTCGCCCTCTTTGACGAAGCCCAGCGCGCCTGGAACCTCGATCAAACCGCAAAGTTCATGAAGCGAAAGAAGAACAGACCCGCCTTTGATCAATCTGAACCCGAGTTCTTAATTTCGTGTCTTGATCGCCACAAAGACTGGGCGGTTGTGATCTGCTTGGTTGGGGGCGGCCAAGAGATAAATACGGGCGAAGCCGGGATTATGGAATGGATTGACGCGGTTTGCCGTTCTTTCCCACACTGGCAAATGCACCTCTCTTCCCGTCTTACGGATATAGAGTTTGGCGCGGGCCAGTGCATCGAGAAAGTGCGAGGCCTGCCCAATACATATCTATGCGATGACTTACACCTCGGTGTTTCTATGCGTTCGTATCGTGCCGAGAACGTATCCAAACTCGTCAAACAAATACTGGACCTCAATCCCGCCGCAGCAGACACACTCACTTCTCTCGTTGACCAATACCCGGTTGTCCTCACACGGAGTCTCGAAAAAGCCAAGGCTTGGCTACGCCAATATGCCCGAGGCAGTGAACGATACGGCATGGTCGTCTCGTCGCAAGCCCAGCGACTCAAACCTCATGCAATAGACGTCCGATCCCCTATAGACCCCATCCATTGGTTTCTCGATGATAAAGAGGATGTAAGATCATCGTATTACCTAGAAGACGTTGCTACCGAGTTCCATGTCCAAGGCTTAGAACTCGACTGGGCTTGCATTATCTGGGACGCTGACTTTCGCTACAAAAATGGTGCTTGGGAACACTGGTCATTTGTAGGAAGTCGCTGGAATCACATTCGCAAGAAGGAACGCCAGATTTACCTGAAGAATGCTTACCGCGTCCTTCTAACTCGTGCCCGCCAGGGTATGGTGATTGTCGTGCCTGAAGGCGATCCAATCGATCCTACCCGTCGACCCGATTATTACGATGACACGTTTTCCTACCTAAGCAGCATCGGATTCCAGCACCTATCTTAGTAAACGCTATACCTTATCATGTATATTTCTGATGGCCCACGTGGAATCCGAGTGGTTTCATTCAACTCCAAGAACTATATTGACTTGGAGCATGTCAAACGCATCGGGGCGCCCTGCCTGATTAGGCGTGGCCACTTGTAATTATTATTATATACAAATATTAGGTGAGGCCCGGACCCCGGGTGCCGCGCAAAACACGCCCTTCTGCGTGCTTGCCCACACCCCTCCCGGGGCGTACACTGCTGTTTTAGACTGTTTATGTGCGGGTGTAACTCAATGGTAGAGTGTCAGCCTTCCAAGCTGAATGTTGAGGGTTCGAGTCCCTTCACCCGCTTTTTTATCAATACCATGCCAACCGATCACGCCAAAGACATCCTTGACGCGAACATCGCTGACGCGGTTCAGACCCTCCAGAGCCTTGGTGCGCATGGCGAGGCGATTGAGCAGGCGGGGACGATTCTGGCTGACTGCCTGATGCGCGGGAACAAGTTGCTGGTTTGCGGCAACGGCGGGAGCTCGGCGGATGCTTCGCACATCGTCGCCGAGTTTGTGGGTCGGTTCGTTAAAGAACGACGGGGCTATCCCGCGATCGCGCTTAGTGACGCGGCTGGCACCCTCACGGCCATCAGCAACGACTACGGCTACGACAACGTGTTCGCCCGTCAGGTCATGGCCTATGGGCAGGCGGGGGACGTGATCCTGGCGATTTCGACATCGGGTAATTCAGCGAACGTGGTCAGCGCCCTGACGGCGGCGAAGAAGCTCGGGCTGAACACCATCGCGCTGCTCGGGCGGGACGGTGGAAAATCCAAGGGACTCGCCACCGTCGAAATGATCGTCGACCACCCCACGACCGCACGCATCCAGGAAGCCCATCAGCTCCTATATCACACGCTCTGCCAGATCGTTGATGATGCGCTTTAACAGCGAACACCGCTGACGCCGGTGCAACAGGCCTGCATGCGGCTATACATGCAACAATCTGATCATATTTTCACAAACGCGCGCTTCCGGTACAGCCAATAACACAACCCCCAGAGCAGCACCCACACGACGAGTGCGTTTACCAATGCGGCGGTCGGCCCGGACACGCCCAGCTTATCCAGAGCCCCGATCACGAAGATGCCGACCCTTGGGTTCAGCCAGCTGTGCGCCAGGGACTCCGTGATGAGGTAGATCAGGATCGAGTTGGTGCCGACGACTGCGACGATCCAACCGCCTTGCTTGAAACCGAGGCCGTCGATCAGCCAGTAGAAAGCGGCGAGCGCGAGCACGCACCACCCGCCGGCGGCGATCACATAAGGCCCGGTGCAAATCCGCTTGATCATCGGCGCGTAACCCAGCCCGTGCAGCCCGTATCCCACCGCCAGCGCCGCCAGGCCCCAGGCCGCGATCTTCACTGACTTGTGAGTGGCAGCGCCTTGGCCAATCAGCACCTTCCCCGCGAGTACGCCCCAGATCGTGTGCGCCGCGGTCGGGATGCAGTTCACCGCGACCCAGTGGTCGGAGTTCACCTCACTCATCAGAAGCGTATCTATATACGTCCCGAAGTTCGCGCCGGCTGTATACAACTGGTCGTAAGGCCCGACCTGGATATACCGATACGCCAGGTCCGTCGCGCCGATCAGCGCCAGCGATATCAAGAGCTGGGCCAGGATCGGCAGCTCCATGATCAAGAACGCGATCAGGATCGTCACCGACAACTGCGTCAACACGTTCCATAGCTGCCAGACCAGTTCGCCGGCGTAGATGCAGTGCAGCCCCGTGCCCATCAGAAACAGGATCAGGCAGCGGATAAGGATGTGCCGGAAGCGCACGGCCCAGGAGTCGCCTCGGCTGGCGCGTTTGCGCATCGAGAACACCATCGACACGCCGACGATAAACATGAACGCCGGCTGGATGAGGTCCCAGAAAGTAAATCCCTCGTAGGCGGGGTGGTAGAACTGCGCCGCGATGGGGTTTAGCCAATCTATATTTAGACCACGCATCGCCTGGTACACGCCCGCCCCCTCCGCGACCAGCAACGTCATCACCAGACCACGGTAAACATCCAGCGAAAACAACCGCCCCCCCGGAGTACCTCCCCCCGAAAGGCCGGTACTTTGTTGGTCGCCGGGGCGAGCTGTGTTTGGATTGGGTTGAGCGGGCGCATCAGCCATGTATGAATTCCTGCGCTGATCGTTTTGCGGGCGACCGGAGATCACCACCCAACATCAAATCGTGCAAAACACGCTTGCCAGCAAACAGATCACCGGCCATCTGCCGCAGACGCTGTTAATGGCGGATTCCCGGGGCCGCCCCCGTGCGAACCAACCGGCGAGCCCGGCTCATCATCTGACCCGCCGCCGCCCGGGCCAAGCGTGTCGCCGAAGATCGAGCGTTTCAAGACCCACTTCAACACCAGGCCGGAGACGACCGCGATCGCGACACAGACCGCGACGCCCGTCCATCGGGAAAAGATGGCGGAACCGATCCCAAGCAGCATCGCGTAGATAAACGCGATCGACGCCAGCCAGCCGACGGTGCTGCGCACAAACTCGCCGGGCTCTTTCGGGATATTCTCCTGGTTACGCACCAACGCCCAGCCCGGCCCGGACGGCCGAACCTCCCGGCAGAACTTCACGGCACTGGCGGTTGGGGCTAACGATGTCAGTGCCGTGTATCCCATCCAGACGACCGCAGTGCCGAATGTCGTGACGATCGCGCGGTAGGCAAAGTAGTCGGTCTCGACACCGGCAGCGTCCACCGGGTTTTGCAACCAGTACTCGCAGGCGTTGCCGATCAACAACGAACCGATGATCGCGACGACCTCAGAGCCCGCCGACACACGCCACCAGTACCAGCGCAGGATCAATACCGTCCCCAGCCCGCTGAGCACGACGCCGAGGTATTTGTATGCGTCAATAATCCCCGTCAATTTTGTAGACACGACCAGAGCCATGATCGTGAGCATCAGCATAGACAAGCGCGAAACCAGCACCAGTTCTTTAGGCTCAGACTTCGGCCGAATGAACGGCTGATACAGGTCGTTCACCAGATACGACGCGCCCCAGTTCAGGTGCGTGTCCAGCGTGCTCATATACGCCGCCAGCATCGCCGCGACCATCACGCCCTTGATCCCCGTGCCCAGCATCAGGTCGATCATCATGGGGAACGAGCTCTCCGCGTCGCTTAACTGCGGGAAAAATACCATCGACGCCAGCCCGACCACGATCCAGGGCCAGGGCCGAAGCACGTAGTGGCAGAAGTTGTACCAGAGGAACGCCAGCAGCGAGTCTTTCTCCGACTTGGTCGCCAGCATCCGCTGCACCAGGTACCCACTGCCCGGCGCGGTCTGCCAGGAGATCACGAAGATGTACGTCAGGAAAGTGAACGCCACCATGTCAAACGACGAGAGGTCGGGGAAGAAATCGAGCAGGTGCTTGTCCGGGCTGTACGCCACGGTCGCTTCGAGGCGTTGCGAAAAACTCATGCCTTCCGTGGCGACGCCGTTGATCTGCTGCTCCCCCATCACGCCATTAAACGACACCACGGCCAGCCAGATGGTCCCGACCATCGCCAGACCGAACTGGACCAGGTCGGTGTAGACCACGCCGTAGAGCCCGGACGCCATCGAGTAGACCATGGCGCAGAAGCCGAGCAACAACAGCACCGCCGCCGTCTTGCTTATCTCAAACGCCGCCACACCGCTCGCGCCGACAAAGAGCTCGAACGTGTCGTCTGACTCAAACCCCATCACCGCCGAGATGACTTTCGTGGCCGCGATCGTCACGGATGCCATGACTACGCAGTTCACATAGACGCCGTCGAACAGCACCTTGAACACGCGCAGGATCGATCGCTGCGGCGACGGCTCGTACCGGCACTGGATAAACTCCACATCCGTCAGCACCTTCGTGCGCCGCCAAAGCTTGGCGAAGTAGAAGATTGTGGCGGTCTGCCCGATCGCGGCGGCCCACCAGAACCAGTTGCCGTGGATCCCTTCGTTGCGGGCAAGGCCGGCAACGAACAAGGGCGTGTCGGTTGAGAAGGTTGTCGCGACCAGTGACGTCCCGGCGATCCACCAGGGCAGGCTCCGGCCGGCGACGAAGAAGTCGGTCGTCGTCCGCGCCGCCTTCCGCGAAAAGATAAAACC
This sequence comes from uncultured bacterium, assembly GCA_965368605.1. GTDB lineage: Bacteria > Planctomycetota > Phycisphaerae > Phycisphaerales > Phycisphaeraceae > JAJRRS01. The sequence continues at coordinate 15,248 of CBDUNP010000017.1, forward strand.
CAGCACCAAAGCGATCACGACGTACAAGCCAACGATCAACCAGTCGAGTCCTGCCATGCCGTGTGCCCTGTCCTGTTGAACGCGAAACGAGATGAATCACAATCGCCCCCAGGCTACCCCCGGGATGACTCCCACATCCCCCGGCCCCACCGGATGCCCCCCACGGGCCCAAGATCCGCCAACAGGGTACCCAATACCCCGGACAAGCCCGGCGACCATCTGGCCCACCCCAGCTAGAACGGGCTAAATTAGCACATCCATTTGTATTGTCAAGTATATTCCGAGATGTTCCTATAACCTTAAAAAATCCAAATAATGCGCCTTGACACGGCCATCCACCCCCAGTTACGCTTTACCATCTTGTATTAACAACTAAGGCCACAGCATTTCAGCCGCTCTCAGTGCGTTGGTCGTTTAAAGTAGATGCATCCATAACAGGAGCCCGCCATGACCCGCCTATCCTTTCGCCGAATCGCCCGCCGAGGCTTGATCGCACAAACTCTTTGCCTATGTCTCGCCGCATGCACCACGTTCGCCGGCGAGAAGACCTACCCGGCCGACCCGCAGCACGAGATCGCCAACCCCGAGCGCGGCCTATACACCCAATACACCAGCCAGGCCGAGGCCGACCCACTCACCCTGGAAAGCCTAAAGCCGCTGCGCGAGCAGAACATGACGCTGATCCTGCGCATGTACTACCTCAAGACCTTCCGCGACAGGCCGTTAAGCGACGCACAACTGGACATGATCAAAAACGACTTCACCGTCATGCGCGCTGCCGGGGTCAAGTGCGTCCTGCGATTCGCTTACAGCCAGGCCATCGGCGAACCCGATGCGCCCGTCGATATCGTCCTCACGCACATGAATCAACTCAAGCCCATCCTCCAGGAAAACGCAGACGTGATCGCCACCGTGCAGTCCGGCTTCGTCGGCGCGTGGGGGGAATGGCACGCCTCGACCAACGACCTGGCCGAGCCAGAGAACGCCAAGCAGATCGTGCACCAATGGCTGGATACGCTCCCGCCTCAGCGGACCGTTCAGCTACGCACCCCGCGTCAGAAGTGGATGGTCTTCGGGCATAAAACACCGCTCCAGGCCGACACCGCATTTGCCGACACACCCGAGGCGCGCGTCGGACATCACAACGACTGCTTCCTCTCCAGCGACACCGACGTGGGTACCTACGAAGACATTGATAACGAAAAACAGTACCTGCATCTGGAAACCCGCTTCGTCCCCATGGGCGGCGAGACCTGCGCCAAGGCCGCCTTCTCAGAACCTGACAACGCCCGTAAGGAGATGGAGGACCTGCACTTTAGCTACCTGAATCTGGGCTACCACCCCGACGTCATCAACACCTGGCGCGACAACGGCTACCTTGATGAAGTTAAACGCCGACTGGGCTACCGGCTTCATCTTAAATCTATCAATTACAGAGATACCACAACACCTGGCAAAACGATTGAGGTGCATCTGAGCCTCACCAACACGGGATTCGCTGCGCCTTTCAACCCTCGAGACGTGAAGCTGATCCTTGTCTCTGAGGATGGTGCCGACGAGTACGAGACCGCGATCGTCAATGACCCGAGGACCTGGTTGCCGGGCAAGCCCATCAGCCTGAGCACGCAACTGCTCGTCCCCGCAGACGCGAAACCCGGGAAATACAGCCTTTTCTTTGCCCTGCCCGACCCCGAGCCCACGCTCGCCGACCGACCCGAGTACGCGATTCAACTGGCCAACCCCGGCCTGTGGAACCCGGACACCGGCCGACACAATCTGGGTGCCACGATCAATATCCAAAGTAATTGACGCCCCTCAATAAAACCCAACACCCCCCGCGTAACGGGCGATCAAAGATCACCGGCGCGGGCAACTTACGCCTCCACAGGAAAAATCATCAACCAATATTCAGCCCACCGCCCTACTCCCACCCCTCACTATACAGCCCTGCGAGCGCCAGCCACGCCGCCGTCTCCGCGTGATGCGCCACCGGCTGCTCCCACAGGTCAACGCGCACACGATCGACCAGTTCCGCCAATAATCGCCTGCGTATCGATGTGGTCAGAAAATCACTGGCCTCCGGATAACGCGTCAGCTCGCTGACAAGCACCAGCCGGTGCGGGCGGATAAAGTTCGCAACGTTCGCGATCCCGTTAGATAGATAATCCAGCAGCATCTCCGTCGAGCCGCCGGCCTCATATCCCGCCAAACGCTGCATCAATGCGCCCGGGCACGCATCGCTTTTTCCCTCAACCCGACAGAGGTGTTCGCTGCTGAAGATCCGCTCCAGGCAACCCGTCTGCCCGCAGTAACACCTGTCGGTCTCGACGAAATACCGCATGTGCCCAAGCTCGTTAGCACTGCTGACACAGCCGCGGTTTGGCTGACCCCCAATCAACACCGCGGCACCGATTGCGCCATCCGTCACATTGACCAACAACACATCCTGCTCTGCCGGAGCACGGTGCGACAGCGACCATCGCGCCGCCAGCGCGTGCATGTCGTTCTCGACGATCAGAGGCAGGTCGCCTGCGCGATCGAACACCGGCGCCAGGCTGACGGGAGGCTGATTCGGGTTCGCTGGGCCGGACATGATCCGCCTGGACAGCGGGTCGTAAAAGCCGGGCACGCTCACGCCGACCCCCATCGTCTGCGCGTCAATCATTTTCTCCAGCATCGAAGCCCCGACCTCGACCAGCCGATCCGCCCCACGGCCCCCATCAGCAACGTATCGCGCTACCGGCTTGCCTATCAGGTGCCCGCAGAGATTCACCCGGGCCACACTCACCACCCCCGGCCAGATCGTGAGCCCGACCATATGACGCCGACCCGGATCGATCTCCAGCGGGATCCTCGGCCGACCGCCACCGCTGGGCACCGCTTCGCACTCGCGGACCACGCCTTCAGCCATCAATGCCGCCGCCGCCGCCCCCACACGGTTCGGCACGACGCCCATCGGGCCGTGCAGCTCCGACCGGCTCCGGGCACCGTGACGCCAGAGCTGACGAAGCATCGAACGATGTTCATGTGTAAACCGCACAACCACTTAATATCAGAATAATCTGTAAATATCAACAATATTTCCACTAATTATCTGATTTTGATTGAATACATGATACTTTTTATTAAAATGGATATTAAGTATTTAACCCCTCACCCAAAGATGAATCACAATGGATAAAGCAGTAATTCTTGCAGGCGGCATGGGCACGCGGATGCGGAAGCAGGACCAGGCCGCCGGCCTGACCGACGACCAGGCCCGGGTCGCCCAGACCGGCGTCAAAGCCCTGATCCCGATCGACCGCCCGTTCCTGGATTACGTCCTGACGGTTCTGGCGGATGCCGGATACCGCAGCGCGTGCCTGGTGATCGGCCCGGGGCATGACAACGTTAGGGACTACTACACAAAACAGGCACCGCCGACCCGGCTGAGCATCGACTTCGCGATCCAGCAGCAACCGCTGGGCACCGCCAACGCCGCCGCCGCGGCGGAGGACTTTGTGGGCGACGACGACTTCCTGATGATCAACAGCGACAACCACTACCCCCTGGATGCCGTGCGAGCCCTGCGCGACATCGCCGGGCCGGGGCTCGCCGCGTTCGAACGCCAGGCGTTGATCGACAAGAGCAATATCCCCGCAGACCGCATCCAGAAGTTCGCCGCTATCGAGATCGATTCAAGCGACCACATGGCCCGCGTGATCGAGAAGCCCACCGACGAACAACTCACCGAGCTGGGCGAAGATGTTTTCCTGAGCATGAACTGCTGGCGGCTCTCGCCGAACATCTTCAAGGCCTGCCGAGCGATCGCCCCCTCGCCGCGTGGCGA
>CBDUNP010000018.1:0-18772 GCA_965368605.1 uncultured bacterium
CCGCCGGGACGATCCTGATCCAGCCGACCGAGCCGACGCAGTACGACCCGAAGTACTTCGAGGAAGGGATCACGGTGCTGGTCGCCCAGCCTGGGGCCAACCCGTTCGACCCGTTGGCGGGGCACAAGACACTGAACTACTGGGGCCGGCTGCGGACGCTGCGTCAGGCGGCGAGTGCCGGGGCTGGCGAGGCGATCTGGATGAACATTACGAATCACCTGGCCGGGGGCGCAATCAGCAACTTGTTCCTGGTGAAAGACGGCGAACTGCTGACGCCGATCGCGCGGGGCGAGGAGATCGATAAGAGCCTGCCCGCGCCGGTGCTGCCGGGGATTACAAGGGCCGCGGTGATCGAGTTGGCCGAGGCGAAGGGCGTCACGGTCCACAAGCGGATGCTGTCGATCGAAGACCTGGTCGAGGCGGACGAGGCGTTCCTGACCAACTCGAGCTGGCACGTCCTGCCGATCAGCAAGGTCGAGAAGTCCGAGCTCGGCAACGGCAAGGCTGGAGAGATGACGACGCAGCTACGCGAGGCGCTGCTGGCGTTGATCGAGGAAGAAACGTCGTAAATCTATTAACCACAGAGGTCACAGAGGACACGGAGAAAACAGAGAAAGATGGAACAGTGATAAACGCAGATGAACGCTGATAAAAAAGTTAAGACGGGGCAACAAGTCCACGATCCTAATCAGCGTTTATCAGCGTGCATTACTGTTTCCTCCTCCGTACTTTGTATTTCCATCCGTGAGTAATCTCCGTTTCGTTTTATGATGGTGTTATGACCAAACTGCCCTTCAACCCGGATTCGACTTCGAGCGAGCAAACGGCCCGTGATCGAGCGATAACCGTCGGCGAGTTGGCCGGGCAGATCAAACGGGCGCTGGTGGATGGGCTGCCGCGCAAGGTGCGCGTTGTTGGGGAGGTCAGCAACCTCTCGGACCGGACGCACTGGTTTTTCAGCCTGAAAGACGAAGGCGCGGCGATGCGTTGCGTGTGTTTTGCCAGCAACGCCAAGCGGGTCGGCTTCCCGATGCGAGACGGGATGCAGGTCGTCGTGACCGGGCGGGTGGACTTCTACGACGCGCAGGGCAGCGTCCAGCTCTACGTGGACCGCATCGAGCCGGTCGGCCAGGGGGCGCTGGAACTGAAGCTCCGGCAGATGATCGAGGAACTCAAGGGGCTGGGGTATTTCGACCTGGAGCACAAGCAACCGCTGCCGACGATGCCGACGCGGATCGCGGTGGTGACGTCGCGTAGCGCGGCGGCGTTGCAGGACGTGATCAACACGGTCAACCAGCGGTGGGCGGGGTGTCGGCTGTATCTGTACGACGTGCGCGTGCAGGGCGATCAGGCGGCGGGCGAGATCGCTGAGGCCATCAAACGTATCTCCAAGCACGGGAAAAAACTCGGGATCGACGCGGTGATCCTGACACGCGGCGGCGGGTCTATTGAAGACCTCTGGGCGTTTAACGAACGGGTGGTGGCGGACGCGGTGTATGCGTGCGGGCTGCCGATTGTTGCGGCGATCGGGCACGAGACGGACACGACGGTCGCCGAGCTGGTCGCGGATGTTCGATGTGCCACGCCGACGCAGGCCGCGATGACACTGGTGCCGGAGCGTGAAGCACTGCATCATCAGGTCCATCAGCTTGGGCAGCGGCTTGGGCTGACCGTTCGTCGGAACCTGGAAAACGCGGGCCATCGGCTTAACGCGGCGGCGAGGCATGCGCTGTTTCGTAACCCCCAGCGTCTGGTTGACCAAGGCAGAGAATCGCTTGACGAAACGGTCCGTCGGCTGCGTGCGGCGATGCCGCGCCGGTTGGCGGTGGATGCCGCACGGGTCCAGGCCCTGACCCGGCAATTGGGGGCGGTGAATCCGAATAACGTGCTGGACCGGGGCTACTCCTACACGCTCGGCCCTGACGGGAAGGTGCTGAGACTCGCGGCGGACACGAAGGCGGGCGACCGGATCACGACCGTGCTGGCGGACGGTCGGGTCGGGTCGGTGGTCGAATCCGGTGCGGATACGAAGCCGGACACGCCTAAGCCCCGCCGAACCCGCAAACGCTCCGGGAAGACCGACGCCGGCCCGGGCCTCTTCGGGGCTGACGCCGACTGAACTATCCGTTACGCTTCACGCTCCACGAATCCCTCGCCCCCCCTACCGCTATGGCCAAACGCACCCCCAATCCCGACAAACTCAGCTTCGAAGACGCACTGGCCCAACTCGAGGCCTTGATCGACCAGATCGAGTCCGGCGAGATCGGTCTTGAGGAATCGCTCAAGCGTTACGAGCATGGAGCGGCCCTGATCAAGCGGTGCAAGACCGTCCTGGACGGGGCCCAGCAGAAGATCGCGGAGCTGTCGGCCGGGCCGGGTGGCGGGCTGAGTGTCACCGGCGAGGAAAACCAAGGCGGGCCGGGTGAAATCGCCGATGGTGAGGATGAAGACGCACCGTTCTAAGTGACGCGGCCCTGACGCGGCGGTGCAGCGAGTCCCAATCACCCCGACCCGTGGACCCCCTTGCCTAACTGGTTCTGGCTAATCTCCGTCACGATCTACGGCAGCTGCATCGGCAGCTTCCTGAATGTGGTGATCTACCGGCTGCCCGAGGGCAAGAGCCTGGTCTCGCCGGGCTCACGCTGCCCGTCCTGCGACCACGGGCTGGCGTGGTACGACAACATCCCCGTGCTGGGCTGGCTGTGGCTTCGGGGGAAATGCCGGTACTGCAAGACCTCGATCAGCGCCCAGTACCCGATCATCGAGGCGATGACGGGGCTGATGTTCGCCGGGCTGTTTGCGGTGTACTACATGACGGACCTGCGGTGGGAGTTCTCGACCGAGGGCCACGAGTTCGCGGGCACCTGGCAGATTTATGTGGTGCATGCGGTGCTGCTGGCGGGGCTGATGGCTTCTACGATCATCGACGCGAAGCTGTTTATCATCCCCCGGCAGATCCCCTGGTTTCTAACCGTGTTCGCGTTGGTCGTGCTGCCGGTGGTGGTATTCCTTGGGAACCCGGTGAGCCTGGCGAAGCTGCCTTCGGCGTTGCAGACGCTGGGGTCGTGGATCGGTGCGCCGGTATTTATCAGCGGGCTGGTCCCAAGGGCTCGACCGATGGGCGTCTGGGCCGCGATGGGCGGGTCGATCGGGCTGGTGGTTTCGCTGCTCCTGCTGAAGCTCAAGCTGATCCCGGTGAGTTTTGCGGATTACGAAGAGGCGTACAAGGCCCATATGGACAAGCTCGGGGATTCGGCCGACCCGGAGGCGTGGTTTCATTACCCCCACGCCCGGCGGGAGGTCCTCAAAGAAGTCGTCTTCCTGCTGCCCCCTATCATCGGGATGGCGATCGGTGCCTGGCTGGCCCCCCGGGGGCTGTACCCCTTGCAGATGTGGCAGTCGGTCTTAGGCGGGGTGGTGATGGGCTACTTTTTCGGGGCGGGGATCATCTGGCTGACCCGCATCCTGGGGACGCTGGCGTTTGGGAAAGAGGCGATGGGGCTGGGGGACGTCCACCTGCTGGCCGCGATCGGTGCGATCCTGGGCCCCCGCGAGACGATCCCGATCTTCTTCATCGCCCCGTTCTTCGGGCTGCTGGCGGCGTTGGTCATGTTCGGGCTGTCCACACTGATGAAGAAACGTTTCCAGCCGATCCCCTACGGGCCGTACCTGGCCGGGGCGGCGGTGGTTTTGATGGTTTTCAGGACGTCGATCATGGAGTTTCTCAACCCCTTGATGCAGTTTCTTGATATTCTCTTCATGGCTTAGGTACACTAACCCCGTATTATGCCCCTGGTAATGATGCCGGTACAGCCTCAGATGTCTGGGGCGAAAATCCGGGGGCGGGGGGGACGATCAGGAACACTCGCTAGAGAAAGGGATGTCACATGAATGGCGATCGAACAAGGATGATGATGCTCTGCCTGACGCTGGTATTCGGGCTGCTGCCGATGACCGGCTGTAACAACCGTCTGAAGATGGAGCGTGACGCGCTGTATGTTCAGAACCAGGAGCTTCAGGAAGAACTGGACCGCGCCCGGGCGGCGCTCAGCGGCGGGCAGGGAGACCAGTCGGCCCTGATCGCTGAGATCGAGAGCCTGCGTGCTCAGCTCGCGGCGCAGCCGATGAACGCGATCGGCGACAGCACCGCCTTTGACAACATCGCGGGCGTCGACGCCTACTCCGACGGCGGGACCGTCACCGTCCGCGTGGCGGGCGACATCCTCTTCGCCTCGGGCAAGGTCGACCTGAAGGGCTCGGCCAAGAGCACGCTCAACCAGATCGCCAGCGTTATCAAGAACGAGTACCCCGGCAACACGATCCGCGTCGAGGGCTACACCGACACCGACCCGATCCGCAAGAGCAACTGGAAAGACAACCTCGAGCTGAGCCTGCAACGCGCCGCCGCGGTGCACCGCCAGCTGCAGTCCCAGGGCATCTCTGCGGACAACATGTACGCCGCCGGTTTCGGCGAAGCTCGCCAGCAAGGCAGCAAAGAGAAGAGCCGACGCGTCCAGATCGTCGTCGTGCTCAGGGAGTAGTCACAAGACCCGTACAATTAATCTCTGTACCCTTATACCGCGGAGCCTTTCCGCGGTTTTTCATCACCGGCTTAATTCAGACACGGCTGAACGACCATGACCACGCCCGCCCGCATCGCCATCATCGACTACCGCATGGGGAACCTGCGCAGCGTACAGAAGGCGGTGCAGCACGTCGGCGGGTCGGCGGAACTGGTCAACACACCCGAAGCGATAGAGCAGGCGGACAAGCTGATCCTCCCGGGCGTCGGCGCGTTTGGGGACGGGATGCGGTTCCTGGATGAATTGAATCTCTCGGACCCGATCCGCCGAAGCGTCGAAGCCGGCAAACCGGTGCTGGGCATCTGCCTGGGCATGCAGCTGCTGTTCGACGGCTCGGAAGAAGACGCCGCCCCCGATGCAGATAACGGGCTGGTCACAGGGCTGGGCATCCTGCCGGGGCGGATCGTGAAGTTCGATGTCCAGCGCGGCGGGCAGCGGGTGAAAGTCCCGCAGATGGGTTGGAACGCGCTAAAATGGGATCGGCCGGACCCTCTGCTGGAAGGGTTGGAGCAGGGCTCGGCGGTGTATTTTGTGCACAGCTACTACGCTAAGCCCACGGACGAAACCCTGACTTCCGCGCGGGCCGACTACGGCGGCGACTTCTGTGCCTCGATCCGCCAAGGCAACCTGTTCGCCACCCAGTTCCACCCCGAAAAATCGCAACGGGTCGGCATGACGATCCTCAAAAACTTTGTAGGGCTATGAAGCAGGAGCGATCAGCTGTTAGCCATTAGCCTTTAGCACGAACCACCCCCCACCAGACACCTCCTATGACTTCCGACGCCCTTAGCGCCCCGGCCGCCGAGCAACCCGCCGCGGTATTCCCACTACTGGATCAGCCGGCGACTTATGTGCCGTGCCAGATGGACCTGACCAAAGACGAGAAGCAGCGGGCGTACTGGATTGAATTGTTCCGCAACCACCTTGAGGGGGCGCTGGAACTGGCGATGGCGGACGCGCTGGACCGGGGCGTGCCGCTTGAGGTGGCCGAGTCACAGGAGGCCAACGCCCGAGCGGGGTTCACCGCGTATCTCAATCAGGTCGAAGCCGAGCCGGATATCTTCGGCAAGCTGACGATCCTGCGGATCTGCGAGGCCCGTGAGAGTTGCCTGCGCCGGGCCAACATCCCGGACCCCTACCGGCTGGCCAAGCAGAAAGAAAATGAGACGGCGATGGCGTTGCTGCCCGCGGTGTTGGCCGAGATTGACGCGATCAATGATGAGCCCGAGCGCATCGAGCGGGTGATGCGTGGCGTGTTTGCGGGGAACATTTTCGACATGGGGGCCGTCTCCACGCTGGAGATGTTCCGCGACGGGCAGATGGACTTTCATGTCACGCTGAACAAACTCAAGGACCGGCCGTGGTTCGTCGACCACCTGGACGCCTGGCAGGACCGGTGGATCAACGGGCCGAAGCACAACTGCGCGGTCGTCTTCGTCGACAACGCTGGCCCCGACGTGCTGCTGGGGATGGTCCCGCTGGTCAGGGAACTGCTGCGCAAAGGGACGGGCGTGATCCTCACCGCCAACGCGACGCCGACCCTCAACGACGTGACGCACGACGAGCTTACAAAACTAGTCCATCAGATCGCGGCGTTTGACCGGATCATCGGCGATGCCCTGAGCAACGGCGAGTTGGAGCTGATCACCAGTGGCAACCGGTTCCCGCTGATCGACCTTCGGCGGATCAACCCCGATCTGGCGGACGCCATCTACCGGCGGGACGTGGACCTGTGCATTATCGAGGGGATGGGACGCGCGATCGAGACCAACTTCGATGCCGAGTTCACCTGCGACACACTCAAACTGGCGATGATCAAGGACCTGGGCGTCGGCGAAGCGATGGGCGCGACGCTGTACGACCTGGTCATGCGGTTCGACCCGGAATAAGTTGTATTGATCGGGGCCTTACGATCCGTCTGCAAGGTCAGGGCTGATCGACCCCGCGCCAGGTGATGCCGTTGCCGGGGGTATCCGGCAGGGTGACAACGCCCTTATCAATTGTGACCCCGTCGGCCACGTCCCCGGCCAGCAATAACGCGCCGTCCATATCGACGTAGTCCAACATCGGCAGAAGCTGTGCGATCGCGCTGATGCCGACGCTGGTCTCGGTCATGCATCCGACCATCGTCTTCATGCCCAGCTGCCGGGCCTCGGCGAGCATCCGTTTGGCCGAGGTCTGCCCGCCGCATTTGGTGAGTTTGACGTTGACGCCGTGGAAGTAGCCGTGGCACTTCTTGACGTCTTCTTCGAGGATACAGCTCTCGTCCGCTACGACCGGCAAGACCGATTCGGCGAAGACCCGCTTCATCCCGTCCCAGTCCTCGGCCTTGAGCGGCTGCTCCAGGAACTCCACGCCCAACTCGGCCAGCTTCGGCGCGTTGGCGATCGTCTGTTCGGCGGTCCAGCCACAGTTCGCGTCGATGCGAAAGACCGCGTCGGTGTGCTCGCGCAGGGCCCTGACGATATCGATGTCTTCATCCGTCCCCAGCTTGATCTTGTAGATCGGCCAGCCGTCGAACTCCTTCATCTTCGCGACCATCTTCTCGATCGTGTCGATCCCGATGGTGTAATCGCTCAGCGGGGCCAGGCTCATGTCCAGGCCCCAGAGTTCGTGCGTCGGTTTACCCTCGCGCTTGCCCCACCAGTCGTTGACCGCCTCGTCCAACGCACACAGCGCGAACATCTGATTTATCAGTAGCGGCTGCATGTCGTCCCAGAACGAGGCCGGGTCCACGATGGATTCGTTCTCGATCAACGGGCGGACAACCTCGAGCGCATCGCTCATGGTGTCGTAGGTCACGCCGTAGTATGGGATGGAGGCGCCCTCACCGAACCCGTTGTGCTGGCCGTCACTGAGCTCGACGATCAGGTTGCGCTGGTGGGTGCGGGTGCCGTGGCTGGTCGTCCAGGGGTGGCGGATGGGGATGTTGGCTTCGTGCAGGGTGAGTTTCACTTGAGCCGTCCCTGCTGACGCAGCTCTTGTTGCAGGTTAAGCGCCGCCTGCACCAGCTCGTCCGGGCCGTGACGAATCACGTCGCAGACCGGCAGGCCGAATTCATCTTTAAGCCGTTGACGCTCGGCCTCGACCGCCGCGTCGTCGGGGGTGTTCTTGGTATTCATCGCGATCCCGATGATCTTGCAGGGGTAGTGCGGGTCGGCCATCTGCTCGTACCGTTGGATGATGTCTTTCAAGGGCGGGATGGCCAGGTGGTCCATGCCATACACACGGTCCCGGCCCATCTCGTAGCACATCACCAGCCCGTGCGGGACACAGCCGTGGTACAGGCCCAGCGTGACGGACGAGTAACGCGGCTGCACCAGGCTCGCCTGCCCCTCGATGACCATCATCTCGTGGTGCTGATTGTGCAGCACGAGCTTCTCACACGCGCCGTTGACAAAGTCAGCCACCACACAGTCGACCGGGATGCCCGAGCCCTCGATCATGATGCCCGTCTGACCGGTCGCGACAAACTTGGCGTCCCGGCCGGCGCGCTTCAGGGCTTCTGAGAGTTCGATCGCGACGACCATCTTCCCGACGGAGCAGTCGTGGCCGACGGTGTGCAGGCGGAGGCAGGTGTCGTTGATGTCCTTGCGCTGCGAGACATCGCGTTCGTCGTTCTTGCGTACGTCGTTGAGTGTAACCCCGGCCTCATAAGCGGCGTGCTTGATCTCGGGGTCGTTGCAGAGGAACTGGTGCAGGCCGGCCTCGACATTCAGCCCGCGCCCGATGGCGTCGAGGATGGTCGAGCGCATCGACTCGGGCAGCGTCCCGCCGGGGGTGGCGATGCCGAGTAACAATGTATCCGCGCCCTTGACCTCATCCAGCGACGCGACGACCGGGATGTCCCCGCCGACCCCGAAGACCGCCTGCGCGGTCTGCCCGGCCTCCTCACTATCCAGCACGGCGACCACCTGCTCGGGCCGATACCTAAGCAGGCTGACCCCCGTCTTGGCGTTGAGTTTTCGGGCGAATCCCTGGGTCATTACGACGAGTTTCCGCGACATGGCAAGGCCCCTTTTTGAATAAGGCCGCAGAGTCTACCCGGGGGATGATGCTAGAACAAAAAACGCGGAAATAAGACCCGGATTTGCAAAGGGCTTGTCACTCTGATGATTTGACCGCCTGAGGCATCCGGGCTAAAGTCTTTGTCCCGCCTGAAGGCCGGTGAACGCCGCGAGCGGACACCGCGACATGCGTGTTTTACCCCCACAATAAGCCTCTTTTTTGGAGATACGAAGCGATGGGTATCAAAGTCGGTATCAACGGATTTGGCCGGATCGGACGCCTGGTGTTCCGCGCCGCGGCCAGCAACCCCAACATTGAAATCGTCGGGATCAACGACCTGTTCCCACCGGAGAGCCTGGCGTACTTGCTGAAGTACGACACGATTCACGGCCGATTCAACGGCACGGTCGAGTCTGCCGAAGACGGCCTGATCGTCAACGGCAAGAAGATCCCGACCACCGCCGAACGTGACCCCGCGAACCTGCCCTGGGGCAAGCTCGGCGTGGACTACGTCGTCGAGTCGACCGGCTTCTTCACCGCCGGCCCCGATGCCCAGAAGCACATCGATGCCGGCGCCAAGCGCGTCGTCATCTCGGCCCCGACCAAGACCCCGGACACCGTGCCGACCCTGGTCATGGGCGTGAACCACGAAGTCTTCGATGCCGGCAAGCACAAGATCGTTTCCAACGCGAGCTGCACGACCAACTGCCTGGCCCCGATCGCCAAGGTGCTGGACGACGAGTTCGGGATCATCGAGGGCCTGATGACCACGGTCCATGCGGTCACCGCGACGCAGCCGACCCAAGACGGCCCCAGCAAGAAAGACCTGCGTGGCGGCCGATCAGGCGGCTTCAACATCATCCCCGCCAGCACGGGTGCGGCCAAGGCTGTCGGCCTGGCGCTGCCTCAGCTGCAGGGCAAGCTCACGGGCATGGCCTTCCGCATCCCCACCGCCAACGTCTCGGTCGTCGACCTGACCGTGCGGCTTGAGAAGAAGACCAGCTACGAAGAGATCTGCAAGAAGATGAAGGCCGCCAGCGAGACCGGTTCGCTCGCCGGGTTCCTTGCGTACACCGATGAGCCCGTCGTCTCCAGCGACTTCATCACCGACCCCGCCAGCTCGACCTTCGACGCCGGCGCAGGCATCGGCCTCAGCGACCAGTTCTTCAAGGTCGTTAGCTGGTACGACAACGAATGGGGCTACTCCAACCGTGTCATCGACCTGATGACACACATGGGTAAGGCCGACGGGCTCGCCTGATCGCCCCCACAATCCGAAACATCCAGGCCCGGCTCGTGATTGAGCCGGGCTTTTTTGTGCGCCGCCTCTGTACAAACCACCGGTCGTTTGCGATAGGATGCCCGCCATGGCCAGCCCCCTGTTGAAGATCAAACGCGGTATCCGGTCGGTCCGCAAGAAGCTGAGCAAGCCGGCGGTTCGGATCGCGGCGGTGGGGCTCGCCTGGATGTACCGCGGCTACATGTCGCTGGTCTGGCGTACCAGCCGGGTGGAGTCCTACGGGATGGCCCGGGCGGTCAACGCGGTGAAACGCCACCGGAACATCGTGGTGGCGCTCTGGCACGACAACGTCGTCCTGGCCCCCCGCTGCTGCCGGGTGTTCAGCCCGACCACGCTAGCCAGCCGCAGCGACATTGGCGAGGTCATCACCCGGATCCTGGAATTGCAGAAGTACCACGTCTTCCGGGGCGGCTCGTCAAAGGGCAAGTCCAGGCGGACCCCCGTGCTGCATCAGCTCGTCGAGCACGTCCGTGGACGCGAGGAGGTGGTGCTGGCGTTGACGGTGGACGGCTCAACCGGGCCGGCGCGGGTCTGTAAGCCGGGGATCATCGCCCTGTCCTGCGATACCGGGGCCCCGATCTTCGCGATCCACATCTCGTGCAAACCGGCCCTCAAGGCCAGGACCTGGGACCGGACACGGTTCCCCCTGCCGTTCGGGCGGATCGTGATGGTGATCGAGGGGCCGGTGGGCACGACGGGCAACCTGACCGACGCGGACGAGTTCCGCCGATTGCGTGACCAGGCTCAACTCCTGCTGGATGACACGTCCGACCGGGCCGACCGGTGCCTGGCGGGTGAGCCCCTGCCGCCGCCTGACCCCCGGCTGGAACTTGATCCGTCCTACGGCGACCGGGACAAAAGGATCGGCAGACACATCCTCCTCCCCGATGAGCCCCCGCCGAATCCAAGGCCCATCGCGGGAGGCTGACACACATACGCACAACGACGAAGTAGAGAATCTTCACAAAGCCCGCTACACTCCCGCAACTCAACCTTGTTTTACAGGGCGAAACCACCCTTGACGACCCACTCCCCCCCTACCGCACGCCTGGCTCTAGAAGACGGCAGCGTCTTCACCGGACCGGCCTTTGGCGATACCTCCACCAAGTCGATCGATGCCGAGGTCTGCTTCAATACCTCGCTGGGCGGCTACCAGGAGGTGCTCACCGATCCGTCCTATGCCGGGCAGATCGTCACGATGACCTGCCCGCTGATCGGGAACTACGGCGTCAACGACCGCGACCTGGAATCCAGCCGGGCCCAGCCCCGCGGCTTCGTTATCCGGGAGTTGTCCAACATCGCCAGCAATTACCGGGCGACCAGCGAACTCAGCGACTGGCTGGCGAAGCAGAAAGTCACCGGCATCAGCGGGATCGACACCCGGGCCCTGACCCGAAAGCTCCGCACGCAGGGTGCGCTCAAGGGCGTACTCAGCACCGACCCATCCAAGAGCGATGCGGAACTGGTCAAGCTCGCACGGGAGGCTCACGGGCTTGTCGGGGTGAACCTCGCCAAAGAAGTCAGCCTGGCCGAACCGGTCCGCTGGGACCAGGACCTGGGCGACTGGGCACCGATCCAGGGCGAGCGGGCACGGGCAGACAAGCCGTACAACGTCGTCGCGCTGGACTGCGGGGCGAAGCTGAACATCCTGCGAAACCTGGTGGACAGCGGCTGCGACGTGACCGTCCTGCCCTACGACAGCGCCCCCGAGCGGGTGCTGGAGCACAAGCCCGACGGGCTGTTCATCTCCAACGGCCCGGGCGACCCCGCCGCCGTCACCGCGACCATTGAGTCGCTCAAGCAGCTACGCGGCAAGCTGCCGATCTTCGGGATCTGCCTGGGGCATCAGTTGCTGAGTCGGGCGTTGGGTGCCGAGACATTCAAGCTCAAGTTCGGGCACCGCGGTGGGAACCAGCCGGTGCAGAACCTGGACACCCGCAAGGTCGAGATCACCAGCCAGAACCACGGGTTCGCGGTCGACATCGATAGCCTCAAGAGAGCCGGGGGCGAGCCGACGCACATCAACCTCAACGACCAGACGCTGGAAGGCTTCCGCCACCGCGACGAGCCGATCTTCGCCGTCCAGTACCACCCCGAGGCCAGCCCCGGCCCACACGACGCCCGGTACCTCTTCGACTGCTTCATCGACATGATGGCCACAGGCCAGAGCCCCTCCGGCGAGCAGATGGACCGGGCGCAGAGGCAACGAAACCTCGTCTCCGCGGCAGGCCTGTAGCGTTATTCTTAAAAATGTGGGTAGAACGAAGCCGAACTCAACCCGCGGAAGGGGTACGCCGCTGCCTGGTCCCCAGCGCCCCCGTCACGGCTACGAGGATCACGGTCGACCCGGCGGGCTCAGGCACGAAAGCGGCTGCGGGGGATTGCGGGATGTAGTCCCAGTTCGTCAGAAGGATATTCAGGTCTTTGTAGCCCACGTAACCGTCGCCATTAAAATCTCCCACGCCCACGCCACCTGTGGTCAGGGTATTCCAATACGACAATAACACGGCCAGATCGCCGACACTGACAACGCCGTCCATGTCGGCATCCCCCAGCGACCAGGGCTGCAGCGTCATCAGGGGGTCGCCGACGACGGTATTTACGAAGGACAACTGAGGCGTCGCGGCCCAGGCGGCTTCGGCTAAGGTATAGCCCTGCAGCAGCATCTCCCAGAAGATATCTTCATTGGCGACCGTCGCGGCGCTGGCTCCGGGCTCGTGGACATGCCCCAGAGCGGCGGAGCCCCCCTTCTGGATCCACTCGCCGACAAGGCCTTGCCCCCAGAGGTTGCCGCCCTCCTGGAAGGTGTAAGCGTTGTAGCTTTCCCAGGTATGGAAAACCGCGCCGTTGGCGATATCGAAGTTCAGTTTGTCGATGTAATCCCGTCCTGCGCCGTGCTTGCCGTGGCTGACATACCCGATCACCGGCCAGTTCGAGTCCGTCACGCCCGCGTCGGTGTCTTCATAGATAAAGTTCTGCTCCAACGGTTCAAGCACGTTAAAGCCGAGCTCTTGCATCCGGTCGACCCCTGATGCGGGAGCGTTGGGATCGTTGTCGATGACAATGTTCTGCTGGAGGGGCAGGGTAAAGGCGTTCTGAGCGCGGTCGATCATGGCCTTGACATCGTCCACGCTAAAGCCGTCCAGGCGGGACGTCAGACGTATGCCTTCGTTCGCCGAGTCCGAGAGATCAAACGCTTTGTACGTGTTGAAGTACGGGTTCGCCGCGTGGTGATCGGTTGAATAAGGAAACGTCGGCGGCGACATAAACTCGGCCTGGTCGCCCATCATCGCGGATGAGTCGATCCGATCGATCCGGGTCAACTCGCTTTCCAGGCTTGAATACGGCTCCCACCAGTCGTCCAGGATATTGACCCCGAAACCTTCCCCCCGCCAGCCGGGATATGTCCCCGGATTCGGGTCGGTATTATTGATCCGCAGAGGCAGGCCCTTGGTCGTCACAATCACTTCAGTGCTGCTGGACAGGCCCGCGAGGACCTGAGGCCGAATCACGTCCAAGTAGTGGTCCTGCGTGACTTCCTCCGCGGTGCTGACCCCCTGTAACCCCAGAAGCTGGACCTGCGGGTGAGCCTGGAAGTAGTGGTTAGCGATCTCGATGCTGTCGGGGCTGTCCGCGTTGAAGAGGACGAGGACCTTGGATGGGTCAAGTGCTTGAGCTGGCGCGCAGAAAAAAAACATTGCTGCGGCAGCGGATACCAAGGTATGCGCAGGCCAGCAATGTCTTAAGAGTCGAGAACCACAACTAAAGCGAAACAAACCTGCTCCCTCCGTACGCCCCGTTAAATCAGGACGCTTTACCATCACAATCCCAACCGGATTGAAATTGACCTCGTGAGCACGCTACAAAGACGTCTCGGCTCACACATCGAGGCTGGAGGAATCAGGGAGCGTGATTCACATCCGTCGCCGTCGGCCCGAACATGAAGCGATCGTGCCCAGAGCAAGCAGGCTCAGGGTCGCGGGCTCAGGCAAGGGGCTGGGCAGGTCATGGGAGTTGGACCATGCCGCCGCGACTGTGGCGGAATCCAGCTCGGGCGCCTCGGCACTGGTGAAAAACAGCAGCGCGCTGCTCTGGCCGTTGCCCAGACCGGTGAAGTCCCAAGCGGCTGAGGTGGGCCCCGCACCGACAAACAAGGCGGCGCTCGGATCGACCGCGCCCACGTCTGCGATGGAGCCGATCGACCCTAAGGTCTCATCGCCATCCAGGCCGACCGTGAGCTTGGTGATGTTCGTGTCCAGGTTGTCGATCTGGTAGGCGTACACATAATGTGCGCCGCCACTAGGGTCTGCAAACGGGAAGGTGCCGGGCGCGAAGACCGCGTAATCGACATTGGCAGATACGGTAAAGCCTGCGAAGTTATCGTCGAAGAGCTGAGTACCTGTAAACCCTGGCAGAGCGCCGCCGCTGTTAGCCGCGAGGATACCGGCATCCGCGGAAGCGCCGCCGATGAGCATGGCTGCTACCGCTGTCAGTCCTACGACGCCTGTCCGTGACGTACGATTTATCATCCCTAGTGTCTCCCTGATTCAATGAGACTGACTCACTGAGATTATCGAACTCTAATTACTCACATACTCCTGAACCGCGAATCCTTCACCCGACAAACCCTGAGGCTCAAACACTCAAAGCGTCCGGCTTCCCCCCCCGACTCAAACACAGGGAAGGTAAAAATCTAAATCGACTTGCCCTACGCGGTTCAATCATACCGCCGAGAGCATTCATACCGGTTAAATCCCGACGAACCCCAAGGGGTCTCAGCGACGCCGAAGCATCATCAGGCCACCGGCACCCAGCAGAGCCAGCGAGGCGGGCTCGGGGATGTCATTGGGACCCGGGACCGGCAGCGGGACGGCCACGGCGAACGAGCCGCCGTTGTGCACGATGCCGAACAAAGTATCGGGTGTCTTGATGGAGCTGAAGGCCAGACCGGTGGAGTTATCACCGGTATCAAGCCCTGCGAAGTTCCATTCTACCTGAGTGCCGATCGCCATCGAGATCGGAGCTTCACCGGCCAGGTCTGCGAAAGCCCCGACGTTGTTGGCTGCGTTATTGGGATCGTTGAGTGTCAGCGAGTGGATCGCGTCGGCACCGGTTGAGTAGATCTGGAATGCGTAAGTGAGTTCGCCACCGGTCGGGCTGTAGCCTGCGTAAGGGAAATCGCCGGGGCCGAAGACTGCCCAGTCGATCGTGCCAGCGACGCCGAGGCCGTTATCAAAGGCGGTCGAGCCGGTCCAGGCTGTTCCATCGTTGTACGCAGCAGCGTGACCGTTGAGAACGCCGGCATCAGCCGAAGCACCAAAAGCCATAGCCCCTGCGATGCCCAACGCGAGCACACCCGTCCTTGCGACTCGCGTCAACTTACAAACTGCACCCATGGTCTTTCTCCTCTTCCTTAAGACCCAACATTTACCGGCAAATAATGAGATGCTGCCGTGTCTAGGTCGGTTTTATGTCTTCCTCCAAACCATCGTCCACGGCCAGCCCTGCTTAGCTATTCCGCCTAGCAGGAACAATCGACAAATCCGCAGACTTACCCTTTTTAACTAGATGCAAGGCCGACGTCAATACTTTTTACCATTTTTTTATAGCATTTCACGCGATCCACTTCAGCCAAATAGCCTTGGCAGACTTTAATATGCTTCAATTAAACGACTTAATTCTTATATCGATGATTCCCATGATTCTGGCCTGACCACCCGATATTGAGCTATGACGTGGGAACCCCAAGGCATTCGTGACCGCATCGCCTGCCGGGACAACGCGCCACGGATCAGAAAAACCGCTCATAAGGCGTTCAGGAAAGCCTCGACCCGCTTAGGATCAATCGGACGGTCCAGATGACCGTCCACCTTGAAGTAGCTGCCGACGATAAAGCCATCCGCGTGAGGGCTCAGGTCCGCCAGGGTCTGCGGGGTCGCGCCGCTGCCGATGAATACCGGCGTGTCCGGCGCAAACGACTTGACGTCCCTGACCAGCTGCGGGTCCGTGGGGTGGCCCGTGCCGATACCGGAGACGATGACGCCTTCCGCCGCCGCACGCTGCACGAGTTCGTCCACCTCTTCATTTAAAGGCCGATCCGCCAGCGGCGCTGCGTGCTTGACACGCACGTCCGCCAAAACCTTCACCCCCTCGGCACCGATCTGTTTTCGGTATCGCATTAACTCAGCGGCTTTGCCGGTGATGACGCCCTGATCCGTCAGGCAGGCCCCGGACAACACATTGACACGGACATACTCCGCCCCGACCGCGTGCGCG
Source organism: uncultured bacterium (assembly GCA_965368605.1). Classification (GTDB taxonomy): domain Bacteria; phylum Planctomycetota; class Phycisphaerae; order Phycisphaerales; family Phycisphaeraceae; genus JAJRRS01. The sequence goes on from CBDUNP010000018.1 coordinate 16,168, forward strand.
ACCGCCAGGGCCGACATCCCGTCATTGCGGAGCACGTTGATCCCAAGCGGCAGGTCGATCTCAGCCTTCACCGCCGCCGCCAGCGCGGTCATCTGCGTGACGGTGTGCGTCGGGACCGAGTCCGCGAAGAATGGCACGTCCCCAAAGTTCTCAAGCATCAATCCATGCACGCCCCCGTCCCGCAACGCCCGCGCGTCGGCCAGGACGTGCTCGCGGATCGACGCCGGGTCGCCGCCGTAACCCGGCGCACCAGGCAGCGCCGGCAGGTGGATCATTCCGATCACGGGTTTGGACACGTTCGCCCAGGCGGGGCACAGCGGTTGGATCATGCGGGGTCGGCCTTTGTTGATAGTTTAGGCTTATTTACAAGTGTTTTTTACGGTCTGGTCACCGGGCTGGTTTGACCGGGGATCAAGGGGTTGCGATACTACTAACCAATAATTAACAGGCATCGCTCCCACAGCTCCCCAAGCTCTTATACGTGGATGATGCTCGACGATTAGATTGTAACCGAACCGTGTGGGTGGGCGAGAGCCTGCCCGATCGATTTCTGGGCGGCTCAGACACGTCTGCGACGCCATGACCGTAGAACCTGGCCGGAGGCTGACAAGCCCCGGCGGAGACGATCATGATCCCAAACCCCCCGCCTCGTCGACCCCAACTCGGGTTTCTATACGTCCACCCCTACCGCGTCCAGGGCGTCTCTATCGCCGGCGAAGAGACCTTCGTCCAGGTGCCCGAGCTGGGCGTCTGCTTTGACATCGGTCGGGCCCCCCGCGCCGCACTCAACAGCGACTACGTCGCCCTGAGCCACGGCCACATGGACCACTCCGCGGGGCTGGCGTACTACTTCTCGCAGCGGCACTTCCAGGGGATCGGCACCGGTACCGTCGTCTGCCACCCCAGGCTCGAGGAGCCGATCCGTGGCGTGATGAAGGCCTGGATCGACCTGGAAGCCCAGCGCACCCCCCACAAGATCATCCCCCTGGAACCCGACCAGGAACACGAGATCAAGAACAACATCGTCCTGCGCGCCTTTGCGACCCGGCACACCGTGCCCTCGCTGGGCTACGTGACGGTTGAGAAACGCAGCAAGCTCCGCGAAGAGTTCGTCGGGCTGCCGCAGCCCAAGCTCGTCGAGCTCAAGCAGCAGGGCGTCGAGATCACCCAGATCAACGACATCCCCCTGGTCTGCTTCACCGGCGACACCATGTGGGGCGAGCACTTCGACCGCCCGGACGTGCTCAACGCCAAGATCCTGATCACCGAGTGCACCTTCATGGAGCCGGAGCACCGCGGCCGGGCCGACGTGGGCAAGCACCTGCACCTGGAGCACATCGCCCAGCTGATGGAGAAATCCAACGCCGAGGCGGTGATCCTGACGCACCTGTCCCGCCGGACCCACATCTCCGAGGCCAAGCGGATGATCGACGAAGCCATCCCACGCAAGCACCACGACCGCCTGCTGATCCTGATGGACAACAAGACCAACCGCCTGCGGTACGAGCAGCAGGTCGCCGAGGCCGAGGCTCAGAACCCGGTCACGTCGAAGTAATCCGCTAGAAGCAGCAAGAAGGACGCAGTCAGCCTGACGACGCCGCTTGGCTGTCCGTGCGTTATGCTCTGTTATGTCACAGCCGGCCCCGTCACCCCTCACGCCCGGATCAAACGCCCCCCGGCTGGGTGTATTGCTGGATTCACAGAGCGAAGACAGGCTGGCTGAGGCCCGGACACTCGCCGCTGACATCGGGCTTTGCGCCTATCACTTATCCGATGCACCGAGCGACCTCGATGCGGCGCTCGTCGTGACCGACCACCGCCTGGAACTCCGCGTGATCCGTGGCGACAAGGCGCTACTGGGCGGGCACGGGGTCGCCTGTGACCTGACCGCATTGGACACGACCTCGGGACCGGGGCGCAGCCTCAGCCAGCCGCTACTCAAAGCCGTCGGGATCAAAAAGCGTAACCCCTACCGCCCCACCGTTCTGGACGCGACCGCTGGTTTGGGCGAAGACGCCTGGGTGCTGGCCTCGATGGGCTGCAACGTCACCGCCTGCGAACGCAACCCCATCACCCACGCCCTGCTCGACGACGGCCTGTGTCGCGCTGTTAAGATTCATCCCGACACCGCCCACCGGATCAGCCTGAACCGAAGCGACGGCGTGTCCTTGATGCAACAAATCCTGAAAAACAACGCCGACCGCCCGGACGTGGTCTACCTGGACCCGATGTTCCCCACCGGCCGCAAAACCGCCGAGCGCAAAGCCATGCGCGTCCTGCGGCTGGTCAGCGGCGATGATGCCGACGCAGGGGAACTGCTTGACGCGGCCCTGAAAACCGCCACCCACCGCGTCGTCGTCAAACGCCCCCGCCTGGCGGCCCCGCTGGATGGACCCGCACCGGCAGTCGTTCACAAGGGCAAGAGCCTGCGTTTTGACGTGTATCCGGTCGGCGCATTGCAGTAGCCGCTCCCGGCGATGACTGTCTGTTTTTTACGAAACCCCGACATCACAGCGCGACGAAACAGAATCGACTCCCCCGTTTAGCCGTCGCGCCAGGCGACGCTGACTGCGGGGCGTGGCCCCGCAGCTATTAATCGTAAATA
>CBDUNP010000019.1:0-18760 GCA_965368605.1 uncultured bacterium
TGCCTGAAGCCAATGCTGGTAGAACCGCATCACACTCGGCCTGGCCCCTGAAGGGTCCCCGGAATCCTCCCCGGGGGCAAAGAGCTGCTCGACCGCGTCGTCGTTTTGAAGCATCGTCTGCAACGACATCGCCAGTTGCGGAGACAAGGCCATCACCGCGTTGCCGATCGGGGCTTTCCAGAAAGGCATGTTCGGATAGCCGTAGAGCATCCCCTGGATCAGCAGCGCCCAGTTGGGGTTCGATAAGGCAGGACGGCGATAACCATTGCGGATGAACAGCCGCTGCCAGTGTGGGTGGGTGTCGATGCTCATCGTCCAGACGGTATCGCGTAACAGATCGTAGGGGGTCGGCTCGACATCACTGGTTGGCATGTCGCTGGGCGCATTCAGGAAGCTGATCCGTCGTCTTGAACCGACCGCCCTTACCAGGTCGGGCACGTGGTGATACCAGTTGTCATCGTCGGTTGAGCTCATCCCCGGCTGCGGGCTGCCGACCGGCAGGAAGTACATCGGGTCGTACCAGGAGGGCGTGTAGACATGCATATCCGTGTTGGGGGCAACGAGCATAAAGCCCGGCGCACCTTGAAGTGCGCGGGCGGGTTCGAATGGGGTCATAGTTTTAGGTTCCCTAAGGGGGTTAAGTGGGCCCGTCAGAATGCGGGCCCTTATCGATAAGTGCGTCGGGCGGAGCGGTCTCCGCGGTTGCGTGGGTGTGACTTGCGTGCCGCCTGGCCATCAGGCGGGCCAGGAGTTCGAGAAGTGCGTGTACGTTTTCCGTGTCGTGCGTGTCGTGCGTGTCGGCCGTGGGCTTGGTGTCGGGCGGGACGGGTTTACTGATCAGGGGCCTTTCTGGTTGGTGTTTCAGACGTCGTGGGTCAGGTCCGGATGCGCTGTTGTGATATAAACAACCACACCGTGCAGTTACCGCACGGTGTGGTTGGGATGTCTTCGTGTTCTAATCGCTTCTGGTATCGCTTAGGCGTGAGTCAGGAACGTAGCGGCCTGCGTTTGGCAAGTAGCGCGACGCCGTAGAGGAGCAGAGCTGCGGTAGCGGGCTCGGGGATGTTCGCTGTGACAATCGTCGGCGGTGTGCCGGCATTCCAGTTACCGAGGACGGCGTTCAGGTCGTCGATCCCGACGAAGCCGTCACCGGAGGGGTCGCCGGAGAGCCAGACGCCCGCGGTGACGTTGCTGTTCCAGTTAGCGAGCACGATGTTGAGGTCGTCGATGCCGACGAAGCCGTCGAGGTTCAGGTCGCCGGCGGGGATGATGGTAATCGTCTCGGTTGAGTTGGCGTAGGTATATGAAAACGCCTGGCCGCTGGCGATATCCATGCCGGAGATATACAACGGGGAGTTCAAAGTGACAGGGCCAGAGACAGCCGTGGGCGTGTCGATGGGTGCGAAGGTGTAGCTCAGCGCTTCGAGTCCCCCTCCTGAGTCAATCTCCATGTCAAATGACGACAGGGTTGTGAAGATGCCATCCCCGAAGATGAGAGTCGCCGAGACCACGTCGGCCAGACCCCAGCCGGTGGCCCCTCCACCCGTGGGAAATCCTTCGCCAAGGGCAATCGTCACTTCGGGGCTGGCAGGCAATGACGCCAGGCCAAACGATACGGGCCCCTCATTGATCACGGGCGAATCAAAAGACATGTCAACCATCGCCGTGACTACGGGGGGCAAGACGATCGGCGTCGCGTCGATGCTGAATAGCGAGCTTTCGTTCGGCGGCCCGAAGGATGTCTCCTGCCACGAAGCGCCGCCATCGATGCTCTGATAGTCGTCATCGCCGATCGTCCAGGTGCCCGCCGAAACCTCGGCCGTGGACGAGGTGCCCTTCCAGCTTGCGCTGCCACTGCCCGTTTCGCCCGCAGTGACCCAGTACCGGGTGTTTGGCAACAGATTGATGCCGGTCGAAGTCAGGATCTGGAGTGTGTTCCCCGCGGTCATGTTGAATGTCCCCAGGTCTTCCAGAACGGCTCCGGGCGTTCCACCGCTATCGGAGCGGATCTTTACCTGTGAAAACCCTGAATTGATGTTTGAATGGATATCCAGCGTGACCTGATCCAGGACGTAGCCAGAATTATCTGTCAGGAAAGACGACGCGTGCGCCCAGGTCGTGATGTCGTAGTTGACGGTGTTGGCTTCCGCCAGGTTACTGACGTAGGGCAGGTTCACCGGCGTGGCGTTGACGCTGAATAGTGAAGCCTCGTTCGGCGGCCCGAAGGATTTTGGCTGCCACGACGCGCCGGCATCACTGCTGATGTAGGCGTCATCCCCGATCGTCCAGGTGCCCGGCGAGGCTTCGGCCGTGGACGAGGTGCTTTTCCAGTTGGCGTTCCCGCTACCCGTCTCGCCTGCGGTGAGCCAGTACCGGGTGTTGGGCATCAAGCTGATGCCGGTCGAAGTAAGTGGATGAAGCGTGTTCCCCACCGATGTGTGGTTGAATGAGCCCAGGTCTTCTAATACAGCCCCCGGCGACCCGCCGCTATCGGAACGTATTTTTACTTGTGAAAATCCCGTGCTTAGGTTTGACTGGGTGTCCAGCGTGACCCAATCTAAAATATACTCAATATCATCTGTCAGGAATGACGACGCATGCGCGAAACTCGTGATGTTAAAACCGGCGTCATAGCTTTCCGCTAGATTATCGACATAGACGCCCCCCGAAACCGATGAACTCGCGGCCAAAGTGCTGCAGCAGAAAAAGACTGTGATTCCCATCTTCATTGTCGTGCCTCGCATATAGGAGATTGATTTCTGTATCCGACATCGACCGACTGTGTCCCGTGGCAATCACACTCGACTTAACGGGCACACGCTTGGTTGTCCTGCATTTAGCGGACAGGCCGCTTACGCCCCAACAACACCGAGGCCCCGCAGAGCATCAGGCCCAGGCTCGCGGGTTCGGGGATGTTCGACGCGGCATTGGGCGGTGTGCCGGCGTTCCAGTTGCCCAGCACGGCGTTGAGGTCGTCGATGCCGACGAAGCCGTCGCCGCTTGGGTCGGCTAATGGGTTGGCGGGGGGGACGTTCTGGTTCCAGTTGGCGAGCACGATGTTGAGGTCGTTGATGCCGACGAAGCCGTCGCCGTCGAGGTCGCCGGGGAGGGTGGCGATGGAGATGACCGACAGCGTGCCATCGATGAGCAGGCCGCTGGTGTCCCAGTCCAGCCCACCGCCGAGGCTTGGCAGGTTGATGTCGCTGAAGCTGCCGGTGATGGAACCCCAATTCAGGATGTCGAAGCTGTCGCCGTCGCTGGGGGTGAAGGCGTTGATGAGTGAGACGTCGAGCGTGCCGTCGGCAGTCAGGCTGCCGACAATATCGAGGACATCAAACTCGCTGCCGGGGGTCAGCCCGCCGATTTCGATTTCCAGGCTGGCGAGCCCGCCGAAGCTGACGTTGCCGCCGTAGGTGACCAAGGCCGCGCTGTTGCCGGGCCGTAGGTCGCCCTGGATGTCAACCGCCCCTGCTCCGCTGTTCCCGCCGTTGTAGGCGCTGAGGAAGACGGCTGTGCTGTCGGCCGTCACGATGATGTTCCTATTGCCCGGGTCCATGGTGACGTCGTCGGAGAAGGTGGTGGTGCTCGCGCCACTGACTGTGATCAGGCCCGTGGCCGAGTTCGTCACGTCGCCCGACACATCGGCCGAGCCGCCGTTAAAGGCAAAGACGCCGTCGTTGATCCAGCCACCGCCGGCGATGAACTGGCCGCGGCCGATCACAAATCCGGTCGATTCGTTGGTGATGCCTTGCACGAATTCGACCACGCCGTCGAAGTTGTTGATCCCCCCGGCGTTTGTGGTCATGCCGATGCCATCGAAGCGCGCCTCCTCGCCGGATAAGGTCCGCAATTCACCCGTCTGCGTATTGGCCAGCGTTTGAGGTGTTGCCCCGTCGCCGAAGATGACCCCGCTATTAAGAATCCGGACCTCTGAGGTGTCCAGATTCGTGATCGAGAGATCGATGCCGGCCAGGTCGGTAAACCCGCTGATGGCGTAATCACCCGCAAGCGAGCCCGATGAACCGCTGATCCTGCTGTAAGACGAGGCGGCGTCATCGAGTGTGCCAAACTCGAACCGCCCGTCGCTGAGCACCACGGACGATAACGGGCTGATACGTGTCTCGCCCGTGACGGTTACCAGGCCGCCGTTACTGATATTCAGTATGGCATGAGCAGCGTCAAAGATGCTGCCTACTCTTAATCTATTCAATGCTACAAAGGCCGATCCGGCACCGTCCACCGTCACTGTGCTCCCGTTGCTTCCGGGGTTTTGGCCGAAAGACGCATAATCACTGGTAAATCGCCCCCCATCTAAGATGTCGAGTGTGCCGGGTCCAACACCACCAACAAGAACAGTGCCGTTCATGGTCGAGCCCGCACCGGTCAACGTCACGACGCCCGTGGAACCAGTGCCGGCACTGAGGGCGAACCAGCCGCTTGAAGCATGCGCACCCGCTTCGACGTTGAGTGTGCCTGGACCCTCTAGGCCAATTATAAAGAGGGAAGAGGTATTAAACAGCGTCGAACCGACGCCGTTGACGGTGATGGTACCGGAGCCACCACTGTCTCCTAGATTGATCGTGCCGGCGTTCAGGTCGGAACCCTGAAGCACGCTGATGGTGCCGCCACCTGTGACAACCGTGTCAGTGCCGTCGGGAACTTCGATGGTCGAATCGTTTTGAAGTGTGATGGTGCCGTCGTCGACCGTGAGTTTGCCGTTGGCATTGAAGGTGCCGGCATCGACATCGAGATGGCCAGAGTTTTGAATAAGTATGTCGCCGGTGCCGGTACTCATGACGGCGGAATCCGAGATAATCACGTTGCTCACCACGTTGAGGTTGGTTTCGTCGCCGATGGTGAGGGTTGAGGCGCCGGCCATGGTGAGTGCGGAACCCACGCCGTCAACAGTAAGCGTGGCTTCCTGAACAGCGCTGGCGGAAGGTGACAGGCCAACACTGATGTTGCCGGTTTGCAGCGAGGAGCCGCTCAACACGTTGAGCCTGCCGGTGCTGCCCGCCTGAGTTGAGTTTGACATCAGCTCGACCGATCCCATGAGGCTGTTGCCGGTCGAACCGTTTTGAAATGTGAGCGTGCCTGTCACGCCAGCGAATCCGACGCGGGCTAACGAACTGACCGCCAGCGTCGAACCGGTGCCGTCGACAATCATGGCCCCCGGGCTGCCCCCTGACGACACATTGAGTCGGTTGGCCGTGACATCGGAACCCTGAAGCACGCTGAATGTGCTTCCGCCTGAGATCCCCAACAGGTCGCCAGCGTTCAGTGTCACGGTACCCTGGCTCGGGCCCTGGGCAAGTGTGACGTTATCGGAGAACCCGGCTTCGGTATCCATCTCAAAGATGGCAGGCGCTACCCCGCTGGCGTTGAACGTCACTTCGCCATCAAAGACGAAGAATTTGCCGACAAGCGTCGTAGCGCCCGAAGTGAGCGACACGTTGTAGGTGCCCGCGATGTCGAACAGGGCCCATTCGTTGGTGGCGTCGGCCACATCGTTAGTCAACCAGTTAGAGGCAAGGTCGTAAGAGCCACCGGCGGGGTTGTTCCACTCGCGAAACACTTGCGCCTTGACCGGCGAGGCTGTCATCGCCAGGATCAGGATGGCAAGGGGCCACGCGGACACGACACAACCGCCACGGCCAAGCCGCTGGGGACATAAATTTAACATGATCAACCCGCCCTCTTTCTGGCCCCCTAGCGGGCTGTGAGATGGATACGCCCGGGTGTTGGTTGAGTTCCAACAGGACAACGCCCCCCGCCCAGATCAATTAAGTATAAGTAACGGGGCGCGATATAGCGAGAGATTTCGAGAAATGGCGTGAGAATCAGCGTGTGTGAGGGCTGGAGGGTCGTTTGGTCCTTCGGGTATGCATCGTCAGCATGCCCAGGATACCCAGAGTCCCGAGCGTGGTGGGTTCGGGGATGTTGGTGGTCGAGTTGGGTGGTGTGCCCGCATTCCAGTTGCCCAGTACGGCGTTGAGGTCGTCGATGCCAACGAACCCGTCGCCGGACGGATCAGCAAGCGGATTGGCGGGCGGGACGTTCTGGTTCCAGTTACCCAGCACGATGTTTAGGTCATTGATGCCGACGAAGCCGTCGTTGTCGAGGTCGCCCAGAAGTGGTGGTGTGATCGTTGAGGTGACGCTCTCCCAGGTATCGCCGATGCGCAGGTCGTCGATCATGCTAGAACCAGCACCCGCAAAGTTTGAGACGAACTCGTACATACGGGCCTTGCTGATGTCGCTGTACCCAAGGTCGTTGGTCACCGACCCTGCCGCGGGATCGGATTCGGCGAGCGGATCTATCCAGACCGACCAGCGTTCTTTCTGCCCTTGATCATTAAATGTCAACCGGCCGACCATCCTGTACGTTTGCCCCTGAGCCCAGGTTCCGATGTTGGTGTTTGACGAACTGAATACGCCACCCAAAGAGATGGCGAAGCCGTCGGTTACTAAACCGGTAAAGCCCTCATGAAAGCGGAAGGTGGTGATCATCGGGCCGTTGTTATCGACGTTGCTTGTCGTGTCGCCGAAACCGACGACGACGCCGGTGCTGCCGTCGGTAAAGAGGTTGGGGTCGAAAACGGCACCCATGTCGCCGGGGGTGATCAGGTAGGACATGTACACGGACGATCCGGACAAGGGCGTTGTCAGGTCACGCCCTAGGTCGGAGTTCTCGAACCCGAACGCCGCGACCGGGTTCTTAGGGTTGATGGTTACAGCCTGTGACTGAACCTGCCAGGGCGTGGAATCGCTGGGCGGCTGACTCTGAGATCCCGCGTACCAAGGGCTGGTCCAGTCACCCACGGCACCCTGTCCTTCCAGTGCGCCGTCGTTGTAGGTGAAGGTTTCATCGACCGCCAGGGCATGGATGGGTATGAAAAGGGTAGCCACCGAGGCCAGGCTTGCGACAATCCATACGGGCTTCGCGGGCATGAGGCGGGTCAGACTTCGCATGGCAACTCCCAAATAACGTCATGAGCAGAAGGCGTCATGCTCCGGTCGGCAGGACTATCGTGGGTCCCAGTATTTTTCTTCGTACGCCGGGTCGAGCGCTTCGTCATCGACGGTCGCGGCGTGGCCATCGGCGAAGACGGCGTTGGCGTTGTCGGCGTGGCGTGCGTCGGGCCTCCCAAAACCCGGGACGGTTAGCGGCAGCGGGTCGCCCGGTCTTAGGACGTAGGCCCAGAGCTCGCGGACCGGTTCGGGGACCTCGTCGGCAAGCTTGTGATCGATGAAGCTGATGACCTCGGTCGGCCGACGGATATCGGAAGCGGGTAGGCCGACCAGTTTGCTCGGGCCGTTGGGGTAGGCGTGCGGATAGACGAAGCCGTCTTTAGGGGCCAGCAGGTACTGCCAGTTGTAGCCGTAGCTGGAGGTATCCCTACCGGGTTCGAACTCTTCGTGGGACGGGCAGACCCAGATGCCCTCTCCCCAGGGCTGGTCGGAGTAGTTTTCCAGATAACCGCTGAGATCGCCACCGCCGGGCTTGGACCCCGAGTCCGGCAGGTCGTCATCGTTGCTGGTGGCGAAGACGGCCATCACAATCCCCAACTGTTTGAGGTTGCTCTTACAGTTGCTGTCTTTGGCGCTGCGGCGGGCCGCCCCCAGGGCGGGCAGCAGGATCCCCACCAGGACCGCGATGATCGAGATCACCACAAGGAGTTCGATCAGGGTGAAGGCGTCACGTTTATGGATGGTCGATAAATAGAGCTGACGGCACATAACTGACTCCCACCTCGCTGGCCTAGTTTACCCTGTAATCCCCGGTTTGAACACAGTTTTTGTGATATCAGTCATACACCAGGTCGATTTCTTAGAAGCAGGTAGGGCAAGCCTGATAAGAGGTACAGACCGGCCCATATTGGTGGGAGGCACAGCGGCTAAAAGCCTGCCCAGCCGACACAGATTGCCCGTTTTGACAGTGAAAACAGGGAGTGAACTCGATCGTTATTTGCCACCCGTTAAAACCCTCGAAATTATTTCCATTACTGATGTTAGGAGTGTATGATAGGGGAATGCCGATCAATCGATCGTGGGGGTTGGGGCTGGCGATACCGGGCGAATAAGGGAGGTAACTATACACACCGATCCAGGAGGACGACTCTGGGGGTGTGTTTTGGCGCAATTGTGTATGAGGGAGGCCCGGGATCAGTCCGTTAGACCAAGTCATCCAGAGCAATACCCCATCGGTCCTGCCCTCAGACGGCTGTAAACTGGTCCCGGTCAAGACGGGTGTACGCCCGCATGTCCGGGGCAAGTTTATCTTCGTGGGTGATCAGGCGTTCTGTATTAAGGGTGTCACCTATGGCCCGTTTGCCCCGGGGCCCGACGGCAGCGAATACGGCAAGCGGGACCAGGTCGAAGTCGACTTCGCCAAGATGGCCTCCAAAGGCATCAACACCGTCCGCGTCTATACCGCTCCCCCCGACTGGCTGTTGGATGTCGCGCAGACGAACAATTTGCGGCTCATGATCGGGATCCCCTGGGAGCAGCACATCACGTTCCTGGACGAGCGTAAACGTGTCCGAGCCATCATCGAGAAGACGCGCGAGATCGTCAGGCGATTCAGCGGGCACCCGTCGGTCTTGTGCTACGCGATCGGCAACGAGATCCCCGCGCCGGTCTGCCGGTGGTACGGCAAACGCAAGATCGAGCGCTTCCTCAAACGCCTGTACCTCGCCGCTAAATCCGAGGACAAATCAGGCTTGGTGACGTACGTCAACTTCCCCACAACCGAGTACCTGGACCTGACGTTTCTTGATTTCCAGTGCTTTAATGTCTACCTGGAGACCCCCGAGCTTCTGTCGGGCTATCTGGCGCGGTTGCAGAACATCGCGGGGAACCGGCCGCTGGTCATGGCGGAGCTGGGGCTTGACAGCCGGCGAAACGGTAAGGACAAACAGGCCGATGTGCTCGAATGGCAGGTGGGTGAAACGTTCGCGAGCGGGTGCGCCGGGATGTTTATCTTCGCGTGGACCGACGAGTGGCACCGCGGGGGTTTTGACATCGACGACTGGGATTTCGGGCTCACCACGCGGATCCGGTCCGACAAACCGGCGCTGGAATCCGTTGCGAGAGGTTACGCCAACGCGCCTTTCCCGCTGGATAGGGCGTGGCCAAAGATCAGCGTGGTGGTCTGCACGTACAACGGCTCCCGCACACTGGTCGAGACGCTTGAAGCCTTAAAAGGCATGTCATACCCCAACTACGAGGTGGTGGTCGTCAACGACGGTTCTACCGATTCGGTACCCGAACTACTCAAGCCGTTTGAAGAAGACCCGATCTTCAACGTGATCCACAAAGAGAACGGCGGGCTGAGCACGGCGCGCAACCGGGGGATGTGGTCGGCCACCGGTGAGATCGTGGCTTATATCGACGACGACGCTTACCCTGGCCCCGGCTGGCTTTTTTTCATCGCGCATCACATGATGACCACCGACCACGCCGCTGTCGGCGGGCCGAACATCCCGCCTTGGGGGGATGGGTTGGTCGGCGAGGTGGTCGCGCATTCACCCGGCGGGCCGAACCACGTGCTGTACAGCGACCAGATCGCCGAGCACATCCCGGGCTGCAACATGGCGTACCGACGGGACGCGCTTATAGAAGTCGGCGGCTGCGACGAGCGGTTCCGGATCGCGGGCGATGATGTCGACCTGTGTTGGCGGATTCAGCAGAACGGCGGGGTGATCGGGTTCCACGCCGGGGCGACCGTCTTCCACCACCGTCGACTCCAGCTTCGCGGCTACCTGAAGCAGCAGCAGAACTACGGTCGTGCCGAGGCGATGCTCGAGCAAAAGTGGCCCAACAAGTACAACAAGCTCGGACACATCGTCTGGCACGGGCGGATCTACGGGACAGGGTTCACGCTCCCGATCTTCCTGCGCAGACAGCGTGTGTACCATGGCGTATGGGGATCTGAGGCGTACCAGAGCGCGATACCGCGGCACCCAAACTACTTCCAATCGATCATGCTGATGCCCGAGTGGTACCTGATCGTGGGGCTGCTGCTATTGATCGGGTTGCCGGCGATTTTCTGGAAGCCGATGCTGTTCCTCCTGCCGATGATGCTTCTGACGGTGGGAGCGCCTCTGTTGCAGGCGGGCCTGACTGCGTGGCGAGCGGAGTTGCGTGAGACCGATGGCCGTGCGCGTCGGATCTGCTGCCGGTTGCTGATCATGTCGTTTCATATTCTCCAGCCTATGGTCAGGCTCAAGGGTCGGATCGCCGGCGGCTTGATGATCTGGCGGTGTACGCGATGGCGCTGGTGGGATTGGCCGATCGTGGTTAAGCGGGTGATATGGAGTGAGGATTGGGCGCCTGCGGAAGACAGACTTGAGCGGCTTGAGATGGAGATCCGCGCCATGGGCGCGTCCTGCTTCCGGGGCACGCCGGTGGACCGTTGGGACATCGAGGTTCGCGGTGGATTCTTTGGGCACTACCGGCTTCGGATGATGGTCGAGGAACACGGTTCTGGCAAACAGCTGACCCGTCTAATCGGTCGGCCGAGGATGGCCGCACACATCCCGCTGTTCCTGACATTGTTTATTGCTAGCGCCGTTATCGCGCTGTACGCCGGCTACCCGGGGCTGGTGTTGCTGTTTGTGGGTATTAACCTTGTCCTGACCGGTCTGGTCCTCTGGGAGTGCGGTGTAGCGGCGGCCTACTTCAAGTTCGCCACCGATAAAGCTTTGGGGAAGCAGCACTGATGCCCGGCCACCCACCCAGTGCCTGGTCGATCTACCGACGCCTGTTGATCGAGGCGCGGCCGCAGTGGCCCATGATCGCGGCCTTGTTCCTGCTTTACCTGTCGGCTATCCCGCTGAAGCTTTTGACGCCGTTGCCGATCAAGATCGCGATCGACAGCGTGATCGAGGGGGCACCCCTGCCGGGGATATTGCAGACATGGTTTGCTTCTAGTGTCACGGGAAGGACGGACATATTGCTGATGCTTGCGGCGGGGATGCTTCTGAGCATCACGCTTCTGCAATATGTACACGCGATGGGTATATGGCTATTGCATACTTGGGTCGGACAGAAGCTGCTGGTCGCTTTTCGCGCTAAGTTGTTCCGCCATCTCCAGCGACTTTCGCTCCGGTACCACGCGGACAAAGGCAGCGGCGACTCGGTCTACCGGGTGCTCCAAGATGCGCCTTCGATCCAGTGGATCGCGATTGACGGTCTGATCCCTTTAATGACCGACCTGATCCTGATCGTCGCGATGGTCGGAGTGATCGCGACTCTGGATATCACGATCGCCCTGGTTGCGGTCGGTGTTGCGCCCGTCTTGTTCGTATTGGCCAGACGGAGCAGCCGACGCCTGCGTGGCGAATGGGACGAAGCCAAGCGTGTCGAGACGCAGGCGATCAACGTAGTGCAGGAGACGGTCGGTGCATTGCAGGTGGTCAAGGCTTTCGGCCGCGAGGACACGCAGTTGGATCGCTTTGTGGACGCGGCGGTGCAGGGCAGCAAGAAGCAGATGCGGGTCGCCTGGCTGAAGGGCACGTTCGATGTGGCTGTGGGCGCGACGATCGGTATCGGCTCCGCGGCGACGTTATACCTTGGAGTTAGACACGTCCTGGACGGGTCGCTTTCGTTGGGCAATCTCCTGGTCATCATCACGTATTTGACGCAGCTCTTCGGGCCGATGGAGCGGATCAGCAAGAAGGTCGCCGACCTGCAGGCCGCGGTCTCGGGGGCGCAGCGGGCGTTTGAGCTGCTGGACGAAGCACCGGACGTGACGGAGAAACCGGACGCGGCTTCGATAGAACGGGTCGCGGGCAAGATCGAGCTGATGGACGTGGCGTTTGAGTACAAGCCCGGCGTGTCGGTGCTTGAGGGGGTCGACCTGACGATTAAGCCCGGCGAGCGCATCGGGATCGTCGGGCAGACCGGCGCGGGTAAGTCCACCTTCATCGGGCTTCTGATGCGTTTTTATGACGCGACCCGGGGGTCTGTTTCGATCGACGGCCAGGACGTGCGGGACGTGAAGGTCGCAGACCTGCGCAACCAGTTCGCGATCGTGTTGCAGGACCCTGTGCTGTTTTCGACCACGGTATACGAGAACATCGCCTACGCCAGGCCGGATGCGGACCCGCAGAAGGTCATCGAGGCCGCCAAGGCGGCGCACGCGCACGAGTTCATCAGTCAGATGCCGGACGGCTATGACACCGAGGTCGGCGAACGCGGACTGCTGCTGTCCGGCGGCGAGCGCCAACGGATAGCCCTGGCGCGAGCGTTTCTCAAGGACGCCCCCATCCTGATCCTTGACGAGCCGACCAGCGCGGTAGACAACCAAACCGAGTCGCTGATCATGGATGCGCTGCACCGCCTGATGGAGGGTCGGACCACGCTGATGATTGCGCACCGCACGCAGACGCTGACACGTTGCGGGCGAATCCTGAAGGTTGAGGGCGGGCGGATCAGCGACACTGAGCTGACACCCGAGGCGGTCTCCTTGGTTTCCAACGGGGAGCCCGGCCATGAGTGACTCGAAACTACGAATCATTGTCACCGGCCTGATTGCGCAGTACCCCCTGGGTGGGGTGGCGTGGGACTATCTCCAGTACGTCGTCGGATTGACGCGTCTTGGGCACGATGTCTATTACATCGAAGACACCGGGCAGTGGCCCTACAACCCCAACGAGGTAGGCACCGCCAAGTCATGCGATTACAACGTTGATCACCTGCGTAAGACGCTGGGCCGGTTTGGTCTGGAAGACCGGTTCGGCTACTGCTTCCCCTGGGGACCGACCTGGCACGGGATCGACGAAAGGAAACGCGAGGACGTTATTGCGACCGCCGATCTGGTGGTTAACGTATCGGGGGTGCTTTTCAGGCCCGACCAGTACCGGTCCGCGAAACGCATGGCCTACATCGACTCGGACCCGATGTTCACGCAACTGAAGATGGCTCGGGGTCAGCACGACCTGAAGAAGGCCGTGGATCTGCACGACGTGCATTTCACTTTTGGCGAATGCTTGTCCGATCGCGTACCCGACACAGGGCACGACTGGCAACCCACGCGCCAGCCCGTCCTGCTTGACCAGTGGTCACCTACGGATACGACACGGGACGCGTACACCACGGTGATGAACTGGACCAGCTACAAAGACATCGAATACAAGGGCGAATCCTACGGCCAGAAAGACAAGCAGATGCTGGAGATGGTCGAGCTGCCGGGCATGGTCGCGCCGATCAACTTGGAGCTGGCGATCGCGTCGGGTAAGACACGCCGAACGCCGGTCGATCGGCTGAACCGTTACGGCTGGCGGATCGTCAACCCCGACAAGGTCTGTGGTGATGTGGATTCATACCGGGACTACATCCAGCAATCCCGAGGCGAGTGGAGCGTCGCCAAGCACGGTTATGTCGCGGGAAGCACCGGCTGGTTCAGCTGCCGGAGCGCGTGTTACCTGGCTGCGGGGCGGCCCGTGGTGGTCCAGGACACGGGCTTCTCCTCGGTGCTACCGACCGGCGAAGGGGTTCTGGTGTTCAGTACTGCTAAAGAGGCAGCCGAAGCCCTGCGTGCGGTTGAAGCCGACTATGACCTGCATTGCAGGGCGGCCCGCGGTTTCGCCGAGGAATACTTTGACGCAGACAAGGTGCTCGGGGATCTGGTGGAGCGCGCGATGACGGACCAAACCACAAACGTCGACCGGCAGGAGACGAGCGGATGAAGGTCTTGTTGGCAGGCTGGTTCAGTTTCGAGCAGATGGGCGCGACCGCCGGGGACCTGCTCTGTCGGGACCTGGTGCATCAATGGTTGAGTCGGGCCGGCGCGGACCACGATGTGGCCGTGGCACACCCGTTTACCGATGGCGTGGCGTGGCGAAAACTTGACCCCAAAGCCTACACCCACCTGATCTTTGTCTGTGGCCCCTTCGGCAACGGGCCGCCTGTCGATGAGATGCTCGCCGCGTTCGGGCACTGCCGGATGGTCGGGCTTAATCTGTCGATGTTGCAGGCCCTAGATGAGTGGGACCCTTTCGAGTTATTGATCGAACGTGACAGCTCACGCGCGGCGCGTCCCGACATGGTATTCCTGACGCAGCAGCCGAGGGTGCCCGTGATCGGCGTCGTCCTGGTACACCCGCAGGGCGAGTACGGGGGACGAGGTATGCACGGGGAGGCGAACGCCATGATCGAACGCGTGCTGTCGCAACGCGAGGCCTCTCTGGTGAAGATCGACACCCGGCTCGATGAGAACGGCTCCGGCCTGCGGACTTCCGCTGAGGTGGAATCCCTGATCGCCCGGATGGATGCGGTGATCACGACCCGTCTGCACGGGCTGGTGATGGCGATCAAGAACGGTGTCCCTGCCGTAGCGCTCGATCCGATACGTGGCGGCGCGAAGATCGTCAGGCAGGGGGAATCCATTGGTTGGCCCTACGTCGCCGCCGCCGAATCTGCGGACGAGAGGCAACTTCTTGAATGGTTTGACCTGTGTGTTCAACCTGATGCCCGTGATGAAGCGAAGCGGTGCGCCGATCGCGCGGCCGATCAGTTAAGTCAAGTCCATGCTCAGATCCTGAATGTCCTGGGATCAACTACGGGACCTCTGTGATGGCACGAATCATCGTTGGGGCCTACATGTTTAGATACCCACTGGGGGGGATGCTGTCCTGGGCGCTGCAATACATCAGGGGGCTGGAAAGGCTGGGACACGAGGTCTACATCGTGGAGAAGGCCCACTACGCGGACGCCTGCTACGACCCGAAGCGCAATATCATGACGGACGACCCGGCGGAGTGCCTGCGCATCGTCGGCGACCTTCTCACTGAGCACGGATTTAGTGACCGGTGGTGCATGGTTGATTTCCATGGGCAGTGCTTTGGCAGAAGCTCGCTCGAGCTCGATGAGCTCTTCAAGACGGCGGACCTGTTTATCGACTGCGGATCGCACGGGTCGTGGCTCGAGCAGGCGGTCGGCGTGCCCTGCAAGATACTGATTGATGGGGAGCCTTCCTACACTCAGATCCGTTGGCAGGCGCAGGCTGAGGCGGGGCATGCCATCCCTACGTACGACCATTATTTCACCAATGGCATGCTCTACGGCTCGGCGTCCTGTGAGGCGCCCACGCTCGGGATCAACTGGCGGACGATTCCTAACCCGGTGGACACGACCTTCTACCAGCCCATGCCCAAACCATCGAATCACAAGCTGACAACCGTGATGAACTGGAGCGCCCACAACCCGGTCAATTATCAGGGAAAACATCTCGGGCAGAAAGATGTCGAGTTTGAGCGGTTTATTGATTTGCCCGGTTCTGTCGATACTGAGATGGAGGTCGCGGTGGCGGGTAACGCACCACGCGACCGGTTGGTGGCGAATGGGTGGCGGGTGCGTGATGCGCATGAGGTGACCCACACGATGGATTCCTATCGGGATTACATCCGCGAATCGGCCGGGGAGTTCGGTGTATGCAAGCAGGTGTTCGTGGCGACCCGCAACGGCTGGTTCAGCGATCGCAGCGCTGCCTACCTCGCATCTGGCCGGCCCGTAATCCTTCAGGACACGGGGTTCAGTGAGGTACTGCCCACGGGTAAAGGCCTGATCGCCATGAGTACAAAAGCCGAAGCCGCCGAGGCCGTGGCGTCGGTCATAGCCGATTATGACACACACGCACAGATGGCCCGAAGGATCGCGGTCGATCATCTGGATGCGAAAAAAGTCATGGGGGAGGTGCTTGATGCCGCTGGGATCAGCTAAGTATCACATACCCAGACGCATCGTGGTATTGGTTTACATGGTGCGCTTCCCGTTGGGCGGGATGGCGTGGCATTACCTGCAATACGCGATGGGGCTCAAGAAGCTCGGGCATGACGTGATGGTGATCGAGGACAGCGAGGATTACCCCTGCTGCTACGACCCGTCCCGCCATGTAACCGAAACCGACCCGACTTACGGCTTAGAGTTCGCCAAGCGGGTCTTCGAACGTGTCGGTCTCGGTAAGCAGTGGGCCTATTACGATGCACACACTAGTATGTGGCAGGGCCCCTGCGCGGGAGACGCCGTTCAGTTCTGCGAGTCGGCCGAACTGTTAATTAATATCTCGGGAGCGAATCCGATCCGTACCTGGCTGAAAGCGGTTCCCCAACGCGTATTGATCGACACCGATCCGGTCTTCGAGCAGGTGCGTCAACTCACGGTGCCCGGCCGATGCGAGCGTGCTGCACAACACAATGCCTTTTTCAGTTTCGGGGAGAACATCGGCAAACCAGACTGGGCCGTGCCCGACGACGGCTGGCCTTGGCGCCGCACACGACAGCCGATCGTTCTAGATGCTTGGCCCGTCACCCCTCTACCCGAATCGAATCGATTCACAACCGTCATGCAGTGGGACAGCTACCCCGCCCGTGAGTACGAGGGCAAGTATTACGGCTTGAAAGCACAATCTTTTGACCCATACTTCGACCTGCCCACCCGTTGCGAAGACGCCACCCTGGAACTGGCCCTGGGGAGCCCCGATGCGCCGCGCGACCGCCTGCTGGAACTAGGCTGGAAGCTCAGCGACCCACTGGCCGCCACACAAGATCCTTGGACCTATCAGTCGTTCATCCAGCGATCGTTGGGTGAGTTCAGCGTCGCCAAGCACGGCTACGTCGCGGCGAACACCGGCTGGTTCAGCGAGCGGTCCGCATGTTACCTCGCTTCGGGCAGGCCCGTGATCGTGCAGGATACCGGCTTTAGCAACCACCTGCCGACGGGCCGGGGATTGCTTGGATTCACGACGCCGGATCAGGCGGCCGATTGTATTAATAGAGTCCTGTCGGAACCGGCTGGTCACGCCAAGGCCGCCCGCGAGGTTGCGGAATCGCATTTTGATTCAGACGCTGTACTCACTCAGTTGTTGAACGATCTGGAGGCATGACAACATCGAGGCACAAAAAGACATATCAAAACGTGTTGCGGCGGTCGGCCTGATCGTGGTCCTTGGGCTGGCCGCGTGGATGAGGTTCGACGATCTGGGCCGTTTCTCTTTCTGGACCGACGAGCTGTATCACGTGATCGCGGCGCAGTCGATGATCGAGGGCGGCCAGCCCGTGATCCCGGGCCGTGGGACTTACTGGCGTTCCTTTATCGTGACCGGAATGACGATCCTCAGTTTTTCATTATTCGGTGAAAATGAATGGTCGGCACGGCTCCCGTTTGCCCTGGTATCCATGGTCTTCCTGGTCGTTGCGTACCGGGTACTAGCCATGCGATTCAGCCGACTACTGGCCCTGCTGACGGTGCTGTTCATAGGTCTTTCCCCGCAGTTCCTACAGGCCGGGCGGGAGTGCCGGATGTACGCGCCATTCGTTCTGTTTTACTTCCTGGGGGTCGTGATGGCCTACCGAGTTATAGAAACGCCTATAGCGGAAGCGAAACGCCGGCCGGTTCTGTCTTCGCTGTTTATCGGCTCAGCTCTTCTTTTCTTCATGCTGGCAATATCCATGCAGTATTTAGCGGTAAACTTCGGTTTCACACTATTGCTGTATTGCCTGGTGATGACCGGCTTCCTCATCGCAGATCAGGGGTGGGGGCGGGCAACAAGATCTCGATACATGGCCATGATCGTCTTGGCGGGTCTGGCAGGGATCTCTGCCGTGTTTGTTTATCCTGATTTCGTAGCCAAACTGGTCAACCTGGCACGCGAACCGATGGCATGGGACACACGGGGGCACCCGGCGCCCTTCTGCCTATGGTTCTTTGATTACTACTACCCCACCCTGTGGTATCTTTATCCCATCGGTGCGGTCATTCTGATCCACCGATACGGCCGGCTGGGCCTGTTCGTTGTCTGTGCGTTCCTGCCGGTGCTGTTTGCCCATATGTATCTTTTCACGTCGCGCATTGCTGAACGATACCTCCTATACATCCTGCCCTTCTTTTTCCTCACATCGGCGTCTGTGATTGATTCTTTGCTGTGGGCTTTTATGGCTTGGGTGCGTGAACTAAGAAGCAGGGGGACACAGCTGTTGGCCACCGTGGCGACGGTATGCGTCTTGCCCGCGTCCTGGCTCTTCCTCCAACCCTGGCTTAACTCGTCATTAGAACTGCGCAGGTATGGGCTGGGGCCAGACTGGAAACAGATCGCTCCCGATCTACGTAATGCCTGTGAAACCGGCATCGTGGTTACAAACTGGCCTCGTGAGGTGATGTTCTACGGGGGACGTTTTCCCGACTATATCGCTACCCAGACGTATGAGTACCACGGGGAAGAAGATCATCTGGTAGCTCTTGGCAAACGCGAGGTCGAAGTCAATTATCTTACGGATGCGACTTCCCTTAGGGAAGCATTGGATTCGGGAACCGATGTATATTTTGTCACTACGGAGTGGGCATATAGGAACAACTCTTTCATGAACGAAGAGATGCGCGAGCTTATACGACTAAATATGGTTGAACTAGCATCCATCGATTCGAGTGAAGACCGAGTAATCGTATTTCGTACAATTCTTACGAGATAAAATCGTGGTCTATGTATAGTGCGATGATTAAGGTTGGTTGAGGTTTAGCACACCAAATTTGTACGCGTTACGGGCGTCCGTGGGATAGATGCCCATCACCTTGGCCGCCTGAGAAAAATTCAGCCCTAACTCACGGACCAGGTGAACCACCTCTGGAGCCCTCTGTACGTACTTTGGGGTTTCATCGAGCTCCGCCTCGGCTTCAATGGACATTATCCATCTACGTTCACATAGGTACTCCCAAGTAGACGTATCTGGATAATTGTTTTCCCTTGCCGTGCGGCTGAGCAG